>JAWWOJ010000253.1:0-4441 GCA_033851885.1 Frankiales bacterium
GTCGCGGTCGCACGAAGGACTCCGAGTACCTCCTGCAGAAGCGCGAGAAGCAGAAGTGCGCGCGCATCTACGGCGTCCTCGAGAAGCAGTTCCGCGGCTACTACGAGGAGGCGAACAAGAAGACCGGCAAGACCGGTGAGAACCTGCTCGTCATCCTCGAGAGCCGCCTCGACAACGTCGTCTACCGCGCCGGCTTCACCACGTCGCGCGACCACGCCCGCCAGGCCGTCCGGCACGGCCACGTCCTGGTCAACGGCAAGAAGGTCGACATCCCCTCGTACCGGGTGGGCGCGAACGACATCGTCGAGATCCGGCCGAAGAGCCGCGAGCTGACGCCGTACGTCATCGCCCGTGAGACTGCCGGCGACCGTCCGTCGCCGCCGTGGATGGAGGTCATCTCCTCCCAGATGCGCGTCCTCGTGCACAACCTCCCGAGCCGGCAGGTCATCGACACGCCGGTCCAGGAGCAACTCATCGTCGAGCTCTACTCCAAGTAGTCCCACAG
This sequence comes from Frankiales bacterium, assembly GCA_033851885.1. GTDB lineage: Bacteria > Actinomycetota > Actinomycetes > Mycobacteriales > SCTD01 > RYN-111. The sequence goes on from JAWWOJ010000253.1 coordinate 506, forward strand.
CGCGGGCCTCGCCACCCCGCGCACCCCTTCGTGACGTCATATGGCGGACGTCACGGAAAACGTCCGCGAAAGGACACAGCGTGCTCATCGCACAGCGCCCCACCTTGAACGAAGAGGTGATCAGCGAGCGCCGCTCGCGCTTCACCCTCGAGCCGCTCGAGCCCGGCTTCGGATACACCCTCGGCAACTCGCTCCGTCGTACCCTGCTCAGCTCGATCCCCGGCGCTGCCGTGACGAGCATCCGCATCGACGGCGTCCTGCACGAGTTCACGACCGTCCCCGGCGTGAAGGAGGACGTGACCGACCTGATCCTCAACCTGAAGGAGCTGGTCGTCTCCTCCGAGAGCGACGAGCCGGTCGTCATGTACCTGCGCAAGCAGGGTCCTGGCCAGGTCACCGCTGCCGACATCGCGCCCCCCGCCGGTGTCGAGGTGCACAACCCCGACCTGCACATCGCCACCCTCAACGGCAAGGGCCGGCTCGAGATCGAGCTGACCGTCGAGCGCGGTCGTGGCTACGTCTCCGCCGTGCAGAACAAGCAGGCGGGCCAGGAGATCGGCCGCATCCCGGTCGACTCCATCTACAGCCCCGTCCTGAAGGTGACCTACAAGGTCGAGGCCACCCGTGTCGAGCAGCGCACCGACTTCGACAAGCTCGTGCTCGACGTCGAGACCAAGAACTCGATGACCCCGCGCGACGCGGTTGCCTCCGCCGGCAAGACGCTGGTCGGCCTGTTCGGCCTGGCGATGGAGCTCAACCAGGAAGCCGAGGGCATCGACATCGGCCCGTCCCCGACGGACGCCGCCCTTGCTGCCGACCTGGCGCTCCCGATCGAGGAGATGGACCTGACCGTCCGCTCCTACAACTGCCTCAAGCGCGAGGGCATCCACACCGTCGGCGAGCTCGTCTCGCGGTCGGAGGCGGACCTGCTCGACATCCGCAACTTCGGCAGCAAGTCGATCGACGAGGTCAAGATCAAGCTGCACCAGATGGGCCTCGGCCTGAAGGACAGCCCGCCCGGGTTCGACCCGAGCCAGATCGCCCAGTCCTACGGCACCGACGACTTCGTGTCGTTCAGCGACCCCGCCGAGGGCGAGGACGACGCCGACGGCGGCACCTGGACCGAGACCGAGCAGCTCTAAGCACGCGCCCCACCCCCGGTGCGCTGGACCCCCGGCGCACCGGGACCCCGGGCCCCCGCAACCGCGGCGGCGCCCCCACGGAGGAGAACCCCTCCCGCTCCTGACAGGAGAAGGCAATGCCCACACCCACCAAGGGTCCGCGCATGGGCGGCAGCCCGGCGCACGAGCGCCTCATGCTCGCCAACCTCGCGACGTCGCTGCTCGAGCACGGCCGCATCCAGACCACCGAATCGAAGGCCAAGCGGCTTCGCCCGTACGTCGAGAAGCTCATCACCTTCGGCAAGCGGGGCGACCTGCACGCCCGGCGCCAGGTGCTCAAGGTCATCCGTGACAAGTCCGTGGTGCACACGCTGTTCGACGAGATCGGCCCGCGCTACGAGAACCGTCCCGGCGGCTACACGCGCATCGTCAAGACCGGCACCCGCAAGGGCGACAACGCGCCCATGGCGATCATCGAGCTCGTCGAGGCCCTGACGGTCGCCCAGCAGGCGGTCGGCGAGGCCGAGCGCGCCCGGGGCACGAAGACAGCTCCGAGGAAGGCCCCGACCGGCGCCACCAGGGAGGCCGCGCAGGAGCTCGCCGGCGAGTCCCCGACCGCTGCTGCCGTCGCCGCCGAGTCTGTCGCTGCTGAGGGAGCCGCTGAGGAGGCCGCCGAGGTCGCCACCGAGGCGCCGGAGGTCTCCGCCGAGGCTGTCACGGAGGAGCCCGCCGCCGAGGCTGTCACCGAGGAGCCCGCCGCCGAAGCTGTCACTGAGGAGCCCGCCGCCGAGGCTGTCACGGAGGAGCCCGCCGCCGAGGCTGTCACCGAGGAGCCCGCCGCCGAGGCTCCGGTGTCTGAGGCTCCGACCGAGGCCGTCGCAGGCGACCTGCCGGCCGAGCCCGCTGCCGAGGGCGACGCCGACAAGGCGTAGCTCACCACCCGCACGCATCGACGAGCCCGACCCCAGCAGGGCCGGGCTCGTCGGCGTCGTGCCCGCTGGCGACACGAGAACTGCCGAGTGGGACGCGAGGGACCGTTGGTGCCGCAGGGCGTCGCGGCAGTCAAAGCGGTCCCACTCGGCATGCTGCGTGTCGGGGCCCGGCTAGCGTCGTAGCCGTCATGACCGAGCCCGCGTCCCCTGCCGACCCGCTCCTCGTCCGGGTACGCCTGGACCTGGCCTACGACGGGACCGACTTCGCGGGCTGGGCCTTCCAGAACGACCAGCGCACCGTCCAGGGCGAGCTGGAACGGGCGCTGGCGGTCATCACCCGGCGCGCCGACCACGCGCGGGTCACCGTCGCCGGCCGCACCGATGCGGGGGTGCATGCGACCGGCCAGGTGGCCCACATCGACCTGCCCGCGGGCGCCGCGGCCGACCACCTGCTGCGTCGGCTCAATGGCGTGCTGCCGCCTGACATCCGGGTGCATGACGTGACCCCTGCGGCTGACGGCTTCGACGCCCGGTTCTCGGCGATGGCCCGCAGCTACCGCTACCGGGTGACGGACAGGACCGCGGAGGTCGATCCCCTCCGCCGGCGGGACACGCTGACCTGGCCCCGCGAGCTGGACCTCGAGGCCCTGCAGCAGGCCTCGCGGCTGCTGCTCGGGCTGCACGACTTCGCTGCCTTCTGCCGGCGCCGCGAGGGCGCGACGACGGTCCGGACCCTCCTGCAGCTCGACTGGGCACGAGAGGACGCCTTGGTCGCCACCGTCCGGGCCGATGCCTTCTGCCACTCGATGGTGCGCTCGCTCATCGGGGCCCTGCTCAGCGTCGGCGAGGGCCGACGCGCACCGGACTGGCCGGCGACGCTGCTGACGGCCGGCGCCCGCGCCTCGGACGTCGCGGTCGCGCCTCCGCACGGCCTGACGCTGGTCCGGGTCGAGTACCCGCCCGACGACCAGCTCCTGGCCCGCCAGTCCGTCACCCGCAATCGTCGCCTCGCGGAAGTGGGTCCGGGGGAGTCCCCGCAGTGAAGCGGGGAGGAAAGGACTGCTGGGCTGTAAAGAAGTGGCTCGCGTCCGCGACGATGGACCGATGGGGTACGTCGACTGCCAGGCGCTCAGCTACGTGCTGCCCGACGGGCGGGTGCTGTTCGCCGACACCAGCTTCCGGGTCGGGGACGGCACGAAGACCGCTCTCGTGGGTGCCAACGGCACCGGCAAGACGACGCTGCTCCGGATCATCGCCGGTGACCTGAAACCCAGCGACGGTGGAGTTGCGCGGCAAGGTGGTCTCGGCGTGATGCGGCAGTTCATCGGGTCGATCAGGGACGAGACGGAGGTACGCGACCTGCTTCTCGACCTCGCACCGGCCGGGGTCCGCGACGCCGGCCGCGCGCTCGAGAAGGCCGAGCTCGCGATGATGGAGGCCGACGACGAGAAGACCCAGATGCGCTATGCCACAGCCCTTTCCGACTGGGGCGACGCCGGTGGCTACGAGGCGGAGGTCACCTGGGACGTCTGCACGATGGCGGCGCTCGCGGTCCCCTACGACAAGGCGATGTACCGCAAGCTGCACACGCTCTCGGGCGGCGAGCAGAAGCGGCTCGCCCTCGAAGCGCTGCTCCGCGGCCCGGACGAGGTGCTGCTGCTCGACGAGCCCGACAACTACCTCGACGTACCAGGAAAGCGGTGGCTCGAGGCCGCTCTCGCGGAGTCGTCGAAGACGGTGCTGTTCGTCTCGCACGACCGCGAGCTGCTCGGAAACGTCGCGACCCGGGTGGTGACGATCGAGGCGCACGGCGCGTGGGTGCACGGGGCCGGGTTCGCGACCTACCACGAGGCGCGCAAGGCGCGGCGCGACCGGCTCGAGGA
>JAWWOJ010000269.1:0-5041 GCA_033851885.1 Frankiales bacterium
CGGGCGATCTCGGCCCGAGTAGCCCCCTCAGCGACCATCACCGCGATCTTGTCCCGGTCCTCGGCGGACAAGTACCGCCCTGAAGGCGCTGGCTTGACCCGGGGCCGCACCCCGCCGGTCTCACCGATCCAGCAGTAGACAGTCCTGATCGCGACCTGAAGCTCAGCCGCGATGTCGAACAGCGGCCTCCCCTGGCCGTGGAGTGCCCAGAACTGCTCGCGCTGAGCCGTCATGCGTGGCCGTCCAAAGATCCCCATCGATGCATCCCAAGATCGTTCCGCATCGAGGTGTTGCAACGACCGCTGGAACCTAAGGCCCTCGGGAGTGCTGAGACTCTCCGTGGATCATGACGGGGGGTGGGGCGGGGAGGGGACTACGATGGGTTGCTTCCTCCGCAACGCTGGGAGCAGCGCACATGGACCCTGTCAGCTCTGGTCACGCAGACGACACCTACGGGGGCCTGATCGCGCCCATTGGGCTCACCTTCGACGACGTACTGCTCCTGCCGGGGCTCTCCGACGTCAACCCCGCTGAGGCGCTCACCCGGACCCGTCTGTCCAAGCGCATCGAGCTCAACATCCCGCTGCTGTCGAGCGCGATGGACACCGTGACCGAGGCCCGGATGGCGATCGCGATGGCGCGCCAGGGCGGCATCGGCGTGCTGCACCGCAACCTGTCCGTCGAGGACCAGGCGGCGCAGGTCGACCTCGTGAAGCGGTCCGAGGCCGGCATGGTCACCAACCCCGTCACCTGCTCGCCGGACGACACCCTCGCCGACGTCGACCGGCTCTGCGGCCGCTACCGGATCAGCGGCGCCCCCGTCGTCGACGCCGAGGGCGTCCTGCTCGGCATCGTCACCAACCGCGACATCCGGTTCGAGGCCAACATGCAGCGCCCGGTACGGGAGGTCATGACGCCCATGCCACTCGTCACCGCGCGGGTCGGGGTGAGCAACGAGGACGCGTTGGGTCTGCTGTCGTCCAACAAGGTGGAGAAGCTCCCTATCGTCGACGACGCCGGCAAGATCAAGGGCCTCATCACCGTGAAGGACTTCGTGAAGAAGGACCAGTACCCGCTGGCCACCAAGGACTCCGACGGCCGGCTCCGGGTCGCGGCGGCGATCGGCTTCCACGGCGACGCGTTCAAGAGAGCGATGGCGCTCGTCGAGGCCGGCGTCGACGCGATCGTGGTCGACGTGGCCCAGGGCCACGGCACCGGCGTCCTCGACATGATCAAGCAGCTGAAGGCTGAGTCCTCGGCGAAGCACGTCGACGTCATCGGCGGCAACATCGCCACGGAGCAGGGTGCTCAGGCATTGGTCGATGCGGGGGTCGATGGCGTCAAGGCCGGAGTGGGACCCGGATCGATCTGCACAACTCGAGTGGTCGCTGGAGTGGGCGTCCCGCAGGTGACCGCGATCCACTGGGCGGCCAAGGCATGCAAGGCGGCCGGCGTCCCGGTCATCGGCGACGGCGGGCTGCAGTACTCCGGTGACATCGCCAAGGCGCTCGTCGCCGGTGCCGACACCGTGATGCTGGGCAGCCTGCTGGCAGGCGTCGAGGAGTCACCGGGCGAGCTCGTCTTCACCAACGGCAAGCAGTTCAAGACCTACCGCGGCATGGGCAGCCTCGGCGCGATGAGCAGCCGCGGCGAGCAGAAGTCCTACAGCAAGGACCGCTACAGCCAGGCCGATGTCAACAGCGACGACAAGCTCATCGCCGAGGGCGTCGAGGGTCAGGTGCCCTACCGCGGCCCGTTGTCGGCGGTCGCGCACCAGCTCGTCGGAGGTCTGCGCCAGTCGATGTACTACGTCGGCGCCGCGACCATCCCCGAGCTGCAGGAGAAGGGCCGGTTTGTACGCATCACCGCCGCCGGCCTGAAGGAGTCGCACCCGCACGACATCCAGATGACCGTCGAAGCGCCCAACTACAGCGGGAGCTGACTAGATGGCGGATGTCGAGATCGGCATCGGGAAGTCCGGCCGTCGTGCCTACGGGTTCGACGACATCGCGATCGTCCCGTCGCGCCGGACCCGCGACCCCGAGGACGTCAGCCTCGCCTGGGAGATCGACGCCTACCGCTTCGAGCTGCCGCTGATGGCCTCGCCGATGGACGGCGTCATGTCGCCGGACACGGTGGTGGCCCTCGGCAAGCTCGGTGGGCTCGGGGTCCTTGACCTGGAGGGCGTCTGGACCCGGTACGACGACCCCGAGCCGCTGCTCCTTGAGATCTCCGAGCTGCCCGCGGAGCGTGCCGTCGACCGGATGCGCGAGATCTACGCCGAGCCCATCAAGGCGGACCTGCTCACCGCGCGGGTCAAGCAGATCCGCGACTCCGGCGTGACGGTGGCCGCCAGCCTCACGCCGCAGCGGACCGTCCAGTTCGCGCAGACCGTCATCGACGCCGGCGTCGACCTGTTCGTCATCCAGGGCACCGTCGTCAGCGCGGAGCACGTCTCCACCCGCAGCGAGCCGCTGAACCTCAAGCGGTTCATCGCGGAGCTCGACGTCCCTGTCATCGTCGGTGGCTGTGCGACGTACCAGTCCGCCCTGCACCTCATGCGCACCGGAGCTGCCGGCATCCTCGTGGGGGTCGGTCCGGGGCAGGCCAACACGACCCGCGCGATCCTCGGGCTGGGCGTGCCGATGGCCACGTCGATTGCCGACGCCGCGGGTGCGCGTCGCGACTACCTCGACGAGTCGGGTGGCCGCTATGTGCACGTCATCGCTGACGGCGGCATGAAGACCGGCGGCGACGTGGCCAAGGCGATCGCCATGGGTGCCGACGCGGTCATGATGGGCAGCGGGCTCGCGAAGGCCGCCGAGGCGCCCGGCCGCGGCTGGCACTGGGGTCACGCCAGCCACCATCCGGTGCTGCCGCGCGGCACCCGGGTGCGCACCGAGCCGGTCGGCACGCTCGAGGAGATCCTGGTCGGTCCGGCCAAGACCGACGACGGCGCCACCAACATCTTCGGTGGCCTGCGCCGGGCGATGGCGATGACCGGTTATAGCTCCATCAAGGAGTTCCAGAAGGTCGAGGTCATGGTCGCGCCGGCGATGCAGACCGAGGGCAAGGACCTCCAGCGCGCCCAAGGGCTGGGCACCTTCTCCCGCTGAGCCATTGTCGGCTCGCTGACATCTCCCTTCCGTCCGGCAACTAACTGTGCCGCAATGTCGGCGGGGGCGCTGCGGGGACGGGCGCTCCCAGGCAGGCGGTCGGTCGGGGGGCCGCGCCTGCCACCTCGGGGGCGCCGCACCGGAGCAAGGGTGGGGCGCCTTCGTTGGTGGTCCGGTCAGCCCGGGAGCGGGTCCGGACCGCTAGGCTTGCCGGGGTGACAGACGATTTTGACACCGTTCTCGTCGTCGACTTCGGCGCCCAGTACGCACAGCTCATCGCGCGTCGCGTCCGCGAGTGCAACGTCTACTCCGAGATCGTCCCGCACACCATCACGGCCGACGAGATCCGCGCGCGGGCGCCGAAGGCCGTGATCCTCTCCGGCGGTCCGTCGTCGGTCTACGCCGAGGGTGCCCCGCAGGTCCCTGCCGGCTTCTTCGACACCGGCGTTCCGACGTTCGGTATCTGTTACGGCCACCAGGCGATGGCGCTGGCGCTCGGCGGGCGCGTCGCGCAGACGGGCACTGCCGAGTACGGCCGGACGGCGCTCGCGGTGGTGTGGCCCGGGGCGCTCTTCGAGGGACTGCCGTCCCACCTGTCGGTCTGGATGTCGCACGGCGACGCGGTTGCGGAGGCTCCTCCCGGCTTCACCATCACGGCGACGACCGAGGCGACTCCGGTCGCGGCGTTCGAGGACGTGTCACGCGGGCTCTACGGCGTGCAGTTCCACCCCGAGGTGCTGCACAGCGAGCACGGCCAGGCGGTGCTGCGTGCCTTCCTCCTCGACGCGGCAGGCTGCCGACCGACCTGGACGATGAGCAACGTCGTCGAGGAGCAGGTCGCCGCGATCCGCGCGCAGGTCGGTTCGGGCCGCGTGATCTGCGGGCTGTCGGGTGGCGTCGACTCCGCCGTCGCGGCCGCTCTCGTGCAGAAGGCCGTCGGCGATCAGCTCACGTGCGTCTTCGTCGACCACGGCCTGCTCCGCAAGGGTGAGGCCGAGCAGGTCGAGAAGGACTTCGTCGCCTCGACCGGGGTGCGTCTGCACGTGGCCGACGCTTCTCGGCGCTTTCTCGACGCGCTCGCCGGCGTCACCGATCCGGAGGAGAAGCGCAAGGCGATCGGCGCGCAGTTCATCAGGGTCTTCGAGGAGGCCGCCCGTGAGATCTCCGCCGACGAGCCGGTCGACTTCCTGGTGCAGGGCACGCTCTACCCGGACGTGGTCGAGTCCGGTGGTGGGGCCGGCACCTCCAACATCAAGTCTCACCACAACGTCGGCGGTCTTCCCGACGACCTGCAGTTCGCGCTCGTCGAGCCGCTGCGCACGCTGTTCAAGGACGAGGTGCGCGCCGTCGGCCTCGAGCTCGGCCTGCCCGAGGAGATCGTCTGGCGCCAGCCGTTCCCGGGCCCCGGTCTCGGCATCCGCATCATCGGTGAGGTCACCCGCGACCGCCTCGAGTTGCTGCGCGAGGCCGACGCCATCGCCCGCGACGAGCTGACCAAGGCCGGCCTCGACCGCGACATCTGGCAGTGCCCGGTCGTGCTGCTCGCCGACGTCAGATCCGTTGGTGTGCAAGGGGATGGCCGCACCTATGGCCACCCGGTCGTGCTGCGCCCGGTCTCGTCCGAGGACGCGATGACCGCCGACTGGGCGCGCGTCCCCTACGACGTGCTGGCGAAGATCTCCACCCGCATCACCAACGAGGTGCGCGAGATCAACCGGGTCGTGCTCGACGTGACGAGCAAGCCGCCGGGCACCATCGAGTGGGAGTAGTTCAGCCTTCTTTGGCTTCGGGAGCCGGTTCCTTCTCGATGAACTCGGACAGCATCTTGCTGACCACGGATTCGATGGTCGACTCGATCGAGAACGCCAGGGTCGCGCTCACTGCTGCGACTGCCTGAGTGCGGAACCGCACCAGCATCGTGATCA
>JAWWOJ010000290.1:0-4220 GCA_033851885.1 Frankiales bacterium
GCAGCGCCTCCCCGGGGCGCCGATCGGCGGCCTCATGGCGTTCGGCATCAGCAGTGTCACGGACGGCGAGGTCGTCTTCACCTGCCTTCCGGACGAGTCTGCGTACAACCCGATCGGAGTGGTGCACGGCGGCCTGGTGTGCACGCTGCTCGACAGCGTCACCGCGTGCGCCGTGCACAGCACCCTCGAACGGGGCGTCGGCTACACGAGCCTCGACATCAGCGTGTCCTACCTGCGTCCGGTGACCGCAGCGAGCGGGCTGCTCACCGCCCGCGGGTGGGTCACCCGGCGCGGTCGTCGCGCGGCCTTCGCCGAGGGCGAGGTCACGGCTCCTGACGGCAAGGTGGTCGCCACCGCGAAGAGCACCTGCCTGCTGTTCGCCCGATGAGGGCGCACCGGGCGTGGGCGGTCGCCGGCGTGGCCTTCATCGCGATCGTCGGGGCGGCCGGCTTCCGGGCGACCCCCGGGGTGCTCATCGTTCCGCTGCAGGACGAGTTCGGCTGGAGCCGCGGCACCATCTCCCTCGCCGTCAGCGTCAACCTGCTGCTCTACGGCCTCACCGCACCCTTCGCCGCCGCCCTGATGGAGCGCTTCGGCATCCGTCGGGTCGTGGCGATCGCCCTCACGTTGGTCGCAGCCGGCAGTGCGCTGACGACTCGCATGACGGAGCCGTGGCAGCTCGTCCTCTGCTGGGGCGTCCTCGTCGGCCTCGGCACCGGGTCGATGGCCCTCGTCTTCGCCGCCACCATCGCCAACCGCTGGTTCCACACGCAGCGCGGCCTCGTCATCGGCATCCTCACCGCCGCCGGCGCGACCGGCCAGCTGGTGTTCCTGCCGCTGCTGGCCTCGCTCGTGCAGGACCACGGCTGGCGCACGGCCAGCTGGACGGTCTCCCTCGCGGCACTCTCCGTCGTCCCGCTCGTCCTGCTCGCCATCCGGGAGCGACCCAGCGACGTCGGGCTCCTCCCGTACGGCGCCACCGTGGCCCCGTTGCCGGTCACGACGACCGGATCGCCTGCGCAGCAGGCGATCGGGGCGCTCCGGATGGCCTCCCGCACGCAGGCGTTCTGGATGCTGGCCGGAGGGTTCTTCATTTGCGGGGCCAGCACCAACGGCCTCGTCGGCACCCACTTCATCCCCGCCGCACACGACCACGGGTTGCCGTCGACGACGGCGGCCAGCCTGCTGGCCCTGGTCGGTGTGTTCGACATCGTCGGCACCATCGCGTCCGGCGTCCTCACCGACCGGGTCGACAGCCGCAAGCTGCTGTGGTGGTACTACAGCCTGCGTGGGCTGAGCCTGTTCGTGCTGCCCAGCCTGTTCGCGAGCAGCCTGCACCCGCACATGCTGGTGTTCGTCCTCTTCTACGGCCTGGACTGGGTGGCGACCGTGCCGCCCACGGTGGCCTTGTGCCGGCAGGTGTACGGCGACCAGGGGACGCTCGTGTTCGGCTGGGTGTTCGCGAGCCACCAGGTCGGCGCTGCCGTGGCCGCGGCCGTCGCCGGTGCGCTGCGCACGAGTCTCGGCAGCTACGACCTCGCCTGGTACGGCGCCGGCGCGCTCTGCCTCGTCGCCGCCGGGCTCTCGCTCGGTATCGGGCGGCGCAGCTACCTGCCCGTGCGCTTGCCGGTGCCCGAGATCGTCTGATGCGGGCGCTCGACGCAGCTCGTGCCCGAGCGCGAGTAGATCGTCGGCGCGCAGCGGTTGCAGTGGATGCAGAGGCCAGCCGTCTTGGTCCCCGCCTCCCACTGCGCGATCAGGTCGGGCTCCCGCAGCAGCGCACGGCCCATCGCCACGAACGCGAACCCCTCGTCCAGGGCGAGCTCGGCGGTCGAGAGCATGTTGATGCCACCGAGCAGGATCAGCGGCAGGTCGAGCGCCTCGCGGAACTGCCGCGCCATGGGCAGGAAGAAGGCCTCCTCGAAGGGGTACGTCGGCATGATGCGCTTGAGGAAGGGCCGCACGAACGGGGCCAGCACCTTCGGCTGCGTCTTCACGAAGTCGTCGATGGGGACGTCGCCGCGGAAGAAGTACATGCCGTTGAGCAGCGAGCTGCCGCCGGTGAGCTCGAGGGCATCGAGCGCGCCGTCCGACTCGATCAGCCGTGCCGCCTCGAGGCTGTCCTCGATCGGAAGCCCCTTCGCCACGCCGTCGACCATGTTGAGCTTCGCGATGACGGCGGCCTCGTCGCCCACGGCGTCGCGCACCGCCTTCAGCACGTCCCGGGGGAACCTCGACCGGTTGGCGATGCTCCCGCCGTATCCGTCCTTGCGCTTGTTGAGGTTGGGCGACAGGAAGCTGCTCAGCAGGTAGTTGTGGCCGAGGTGGACCTCGAGGCAGTCGAAGCCGGAGTCGACGAGAACCCTTGCTGTGCGGGCGAAGTCGGCCGTGACGCGCGCGATGTCGGCACTCGTCGCAGCGGGGACGAGCCCCTTGCCCGGGGCGCTGAACCGACGCGAGGGTGCGAGCGACTTCTGCTGGTTGCTCCTCGAGTCGGCGACGAGGCCGGCGTGCCCGAGCTGGGCGCTGACGAGCGCGCCCTCGTCATGGACCGCCTGGGCGAGCCGCTCGAGACCGGCCCGGTTGCCCTCCTGCACGACGAGGCAGTCGCGGAAGACGCGGCCGTCGGGCGACACGGCGCAGTAGGCCACCGTCGACATGCCGACGCCGCCGGCAGCCTGCTCGCGGTGGAAGTCGACGAGCGCATCGCTGACCGTGCCGTGCCGGGTGCGACCCTCGAAGGTGGCTGCCTTGACAGTGCGGTTGCGCAGGGTCTTCGGGCCGAGCTGGGCGGGCTCGAAGACCTTCACGAGTCGCGCAGGACGTTCTTGGTGACCTTGCCGGTCGCGTTCTTCGGCAGCGCGCCGACGACCTCGACGTACCTCGGCACCTTGTAGTTCGCCAGCCGTTCGCGACTGAAGCTGATGACGTCCTCGGCGGTCAGCGTCGCGCCGGACCGTGGGACGACGAAGGCCTTGCCGACCTCGCCCATCCGCTCGTCAGGGACGCCGATGACGGCTGCCTCGCTGATGCCCTCGTGCCGCGCCAGGACCTGCTCGATCTCGGCGGGATAGGCGTTGAAGCCGCCGACGACGTACATGTCCTTGATCCGGTCGGTGATGCGCAGGTTGCCGGCGTCGTCCATGACGCCGACGTCGCCGGTGTGCAGCCAGCCGTCGGCGTCGATCGCCTCGGCGGTCGCCTCGGGGTCGTCCCAGTAGCCCTGCATGACGTTGTAGCCGCGGACCAGCACCTCTCCCGGTCGTCCGGGCTCCGCCTGGACCCGTACCTCGACACCGGGGATGGCCCGCCCGCTGGTGAGACTGATGACCTCGTCCGGGTCGCCCTGACGGCAGGCCGTGGCCATGCCATTGCACTCGGTCAGGCCGTAGGCCGTGATGACCTCCTCGAAGCCGAGCTCCGAGCGCATTCGCGCGATGAGGGCCTGCGGGACGACGGCGGCGCCGGTGACGGCCAGCCGCAACGGCGGCAGCTTCTGAGGCTGCTCGAGCAGCGAGCTGTAGAGCGTCGGCGGCCCGGGGATCACGTCGATCCGCTCCGCGACGATCGTTCGAACGGCCTCGTCGACGTCGAAGACCTTCAGGGGTACGGCGGTCGCGCGCCGCATCAGGCAGGCAAGCAGCCCTGCCTTGTATCCGAACGTGTGGAAGAACGGAGCGACGATGAGCATCCGCTCGCCCTCGCGGAAGCCGGTCGTCTCGCACCAGGTGCGGAAGACGCGGATGCTCTGGCTGTGCGTCGAGATGACGCCCTTGGGCCGACCGGTGGTCCCACTGGTGAAGATCAGGTCGCAAGGGTCGTCCTCGGCGACGGCAGCCGCTGCCTTCTCGACGACCTCGACCGGCACCTCCTCGGCACGTGCCAGGAAGCCGGACAGGTCGCTGGTCCGCAGCACGGTGACCTCGGGGTTCCCCAGTGCCTCCAGGGGATCTGCACCCAGCAGCCCGCCGACGAAGCCGTCGTCGACGAGCAGCACCGAGGCCTGCGTCCGGTCCACCAGGTACCGCGCCTCCTCGCCCTTGAAGCGGGTGTTGATCGGCACCAGGATCGCGCCGATGCCCGTCAACCCGAGCGCCGCCACGATCCAGTCAGCGGTGTTCGGTGCCCAGATCGCGATGCGGTCGCCCGGACCGATGCCGTGGGCCAGGGCGGCGCGCGAGAACGTCTGCACCTGGTCGAGCAGCTGCGCGTAGGTCAGC
>JAWWOJ010000331.1:0-5713 GCA_033851885.1 Frankiales bacterium
GAAGTCGTGTTCGTCGACCTGAAGTAGCCCGTCAGCTCCAAGCGAGGGCAGCGGCTGGCTCGCGCAGGACCCAGCCGAGGCCGGCGAGGACCCGCAACCAGATCTCGCGCGCGTTCGGCGACGCGAACCCCTTCTGATTCGGTGATGTGCCCCGCCAGACGCCATACGCGTACAACACCGACGACGCCCGGCGAGGGCGCGTGGTGGTGCACTCCGGGATGCCAACTACCTCGACTTGCGCGACAGTGAGAGCGCCACGATCAAGGTCACCGGACTGCCCGACGACGTCGACCTCGCGCGCATCGCCTGGAGTGCACGTGGCGCGACCTTGGCGTAGTGGCTGGACCGGTCACTGAGCTGGTCTGATCCGTCGGCCGTAGACCGCACGCCCGACGTTGCTTTGGCCCGCCGAGAAGAGCCGCTATGGGAGGGCGGGCGGGAGGTCAAGGATCGTGTGGTTGTCGACGATCTTCCAACCGTCCGTGGCTCGACGTAGCGTGAGGTGGTAGTAGCCGGACTCGACGGGACGGATTCGTCCTTGGCCGCCCGTTGCTCCCAGAGGCCAGCCGGAGACTGGACGTTCGTCACCTTGCACGCTGTAGACGACGAACTGTGCGTCGAGCTCTGCCGTGTCGCCGTCGACGACGATGATCGGATCAAAGGTCGTGTGGTGCGCCCAGCCGAGGTGCGGATGTGCGGGCAGGATCGTTGCGACTGCATGGCGGATCGCCTCAGCGCCTTCGAACTCGGCGATCGGCTCCGGGGTGCCGGACCGGTTGTAGCTCAACCTCTCGCGACCCGTGGGTTCGTACCGCTCCGCAACGGCCCCGGCATCGCGGGCGTCGACGGCGCGTGCGTACTTTGCGAGGACCTCTTGGACCAGACGCTCGTCACTCACTGGGCACTCTCCGGTTCGGCGTGGAAGCCGTGCAGTCGAGTTCGCAGGAGTGTTTCCGTCTCCCTTGCTCCGAGCGCATTCTCCCAGGCGTCGAGAGGGTCGATCGACCTGCCAGCAGCCAAGGGTCCAAGATCGACGACATCGAAACCGACCGTGTCGATGAGAGCCGCCACGATCTGCTTGGACCTCGGGTCATCGCCGGCGATCGGAACTGCCCGCCGCCCGTCACGGCCGCTGGGTTTCGCCTGCTGGATGATGTCGGCAGCCTTGATCGAGTTGAAGGCCTTGACGATGCGCGCTCCTGGAAGCCGTTCGGCGATCATCTCGCTGGACGTAGTCTCGCCCGAGTCGATCCCAGCGACGTGGCCGTCCCGCGGGGCCCAGTAGTTGGTCGCGTCTATCACGACCTTGCCCTTTAGGGCGGCTGCCGGAAGCTGGTCGATGCTGGTGAAGGGGATGGCGAGCACAACGATGTCGGCTTGTTCGACGGCTTCAGCTGTCGAGCCTGCCCGTGCACGCTGACCCAGGCTTTCTGTCAGAGCGGACAGTGTTGACGGCCCGCGCGAGTTGCTCATGATGGCCTCGTGCCCTCGACCGATGACCGCACGAGCGAGTGCCTGACCCACGTTGCCGCTGCCGACGAATCCGATGGTGCTCATGAGATGTTGAGGACCACGCGGCCACGGAGGCCACCCAGCGCCATGTGCGCGTGAGCCTGTGAGGCGTCGTCGAGGGAGTATGTCTGAGCCACACGCAGTACGAGTTCGCCTGACGCGGCGAGGTCGGACAGCGTCGTGAGCATCGATCCCTCAGCAGCTACTTGGGTGAGACGTACGCGGATACCCCGCTCGGGCCGAGGAAGCGCATCCATTCGCGTCGTCACGAAGGTTCCGTTGTCGGTGACCGCCCCGATAAGGGCCTGGCCGAGAGTCGTCGTATCGAGCACGGCATCGACACCCGCTGGGTAGAGGGCCCGAACGGCGCCCACAGGGCTGTCGGAGGCGGGCACGAAACCGTCAGCCCCGGCGATGTCCATCGTGAAGCCCTCGTCGTCGGCGAGGTCGCTTGCGATCACGATCAAGCCGCGGCGCTTGGCCAATTGGACTGCGAACCCACCGACGGCACCCGCAGCACCAGTGATGAAGACAGTCTGCCCTGCGTGGAGGCCGAGGAGCTCGACAGACTGAGCCGCCGTCAGGCCGCTGAGCGGAATCGTGGCGGCCTCGAGCGGATCAACACCGGCAGGCGCAGGGGCCAGTGCGTGGCTTGGAACCACTGCGTACTCGGCCTGGGCGCGGCCTACGCCTGTGGCGCCCGGAATGATCGCGATGACCGGGGCGCCAACCTCCCAGGTAGCGCCTGGCCCGACCGCGTCGACGACTCCGGCGATGTCCCAGCCAAGGCCGAAGTGGCTGCCCTCGGCAGGCGGCGGAAACAGGCCGCTCCATGCGGCCATGTCCGCAGGGTTGAGGGAGGCCGCCTGGACCTTGATCCGGATCTCGAACAGGCCGGGCTCGGGCTTGTCGATCTCACTGACCTCGATGACATCCGGATTGCCGACGGAGGTGTAGGTAACTGCTCGCATGACGCGGGTTCTCCTTAGAAGTAGGGCGTAGGTCCTTGCCAATGCCTCGCTACTTACGCTAGGCATGTAACGTACGAATGGGAAGTAGGCACTATTTAGTGCGTGCGTCTCAGCAGCTGTGCCAGGCGAACGAGGGATCTTGTGATGGCAAGTGCGGTACTCGCGGAAGACCGCGGCCCGACGGCAGAGGAATCGATCACCTACGCGGCATACATGCGCGAGTGCCCAGCCGTCGCGCTCTTGTCGGCAATCAGCAACCGTTGGGTCACTCTGACGATGTGCACACTCGGGATGCGGGGTGGATCGATGCGCTATAGCGAGGTGAGCCGGAACATCCCGGGGGTCAGCCAGAAGATGCTCACCCAGACCCTGCGGTCACTGGAGCGTGATGGCATGGTCCAGCGCACCGTGACACCCACGTCGCCCGTTCGGGTCGACTACGAGCTCACCGCCTTGGGGCTCGGCTTATATGATCTCGTGTCGCACGTTCGTGATTGGGCGGCCCAGAACGCCGACGCGGTGGATCAGGCGAGGAACGAATACGACGGCCGCCAGACGGTTTAGCGCCCCCGCCGCGCCCGGCCCGACAGCGTAGACCTTGATCCGAATCGCCACCCTTCCTGGCTCCGGCAGGTCGACCGGGGCTATTTTCGATGATTGGCTATGAACAGGCGCCCGAACGCCACGACATCCGCATCGTCTTGTTCGATCAGTTCCTCGCCCTCTTCCGGAGTCAGCTCGCCCGTGACGATCAAGTTCCCGGCGTAGAGCTCTCGGAGTCGGGCAACCGTTTTTCCGTCGCCGGAGCCGTTGACTCGGTCAGGTTCAGCCACCGGACGGCCGTTGGCCGTTGCCGACCCCGAGACGCCGGTCCGGGGGCGAAAATGGCCCCTGACCTGCGGTGATGCGTGGGGTGAGTGACGGGGCTCGAACCCGCGACAACCGGGATCACAACCCGGTGCTCTACCAGCTGAGCTACACCCACCAAGAACGCGGAGGAGTCTAGCGGCTCAGCAGCGCGAGCCGTTGAGCGTTCCGGCGCTATCCCGTGGTGAGGGCCGTCGCCGCCGCAGCGGCCTCGTCGCTGGTCGGACCGGGAGCCGGAACGAACACCGTGGCGCGGTAGTAGGTGAGCTCGCGCACCGACTCGAGGATGTCGGCCAGAGCGCGGTGGCCGCCGGCCTTCTTCGGGGCGTGGAAGTAGGCCCGCGGGTACCAGCGGCGCGCCAGTTCCTTGATCGACGAGACGTCGACCATCCGGTAGTGCAGGAAGGTGTCGAGTTCCTTCATGTCGCGGGCGAGGAAGCCGCGGTCGGTGGCGATGCTGTTGCCGCACAGCGGTGCCTTGCGGGGGTCCACGTACTCCTTGAGGTAGGCGAGCACCTGCTGCTCGGCCTCCTCGAGGGTGACGGTGGACCGCAGGACCTCCTCGCTGAGACCCGACGTGGCGTGCATGTCACGCACGACGTCGGGCATCCGGGCCAGTTCTTCGGCGGTCGCGCCGATGACGACATCCACACCGTCCCCCAGCACGTTGAGCTCCGAGTCCGTCACGAGCGCTGCCACCTCGATGAGCAGGTCGGAGCCGAGGTCGAGCCCGGTCATCTCGCAGTCGATCCACACCAGACGGTCACTCACGAGACCAGCCTACGAGGGCTCGCCGCGCGCCCGGATGCCGGTCCCTATCGCTGCCGATCGTCCCGTCTGTGACGGGGGTCACCGCACGTCCTGCGGCCCCGCAGGCACATCCCCCTAAATGTGCGCACCTCGGAACCCCTTGGAAACACCTGAGTCACCTGCTGGGAACCCGGGCTTCCTAACGTTGTCGTCAGAACACGGACACCCCGGAGGGATTCATCATGGCCTACCCCGCGCCAGCCGTAGCACCATCCACGTTGCCTCGCCCGACCCTTTCCAGCACCCCGATGCTTCGTGCCGTCGCCGGCACCGGGCGCGACTTTGCCGGCCGCGCTGCCGACGCCGGAGTCAGTTTGACCGGCCCGCTGCAGACCGGCGGCCTGGCCGTCGACCTCGCCGGCTACGTCGTCACGCTCGACGGCGAGGAGCTCGACCTCTCGCCGCGCCAGGTGGAGCTGCTCGGCCTCTTCCTCGCCGCTCCCCGCAAGGTGTGGAGCCGCGACCAGCTGCACTGGGTCTGCTGGGGCGACACCGCGCCGTCACGCCGCGTCGACGTGCAGCTCTGCCGGCTGCGCGCGAAGACCGGCCTGGACCTGTTCCGCAACGTCCGCGACCGCGGCTGGGCGCTCCGCCAGCTCTGACCCGCCCGGGGGCCCCTGATCCACGGAGAGTTGCTGGTGGATCAGGCCCCGAAAGCGACACAAGGTCTCCGTGGATCTCACGGTCAGTCGGGGAACTCGAGTTCCGTCGTCTGGCGGGGGATCAGGGCGATCGCGCCCGCCGTGACAGCTGTCGCGACCGCCAGGGCGACGAAGACGTTGTGCGACGCCGAGTAGAGGGCGGACCGGGCGAAGTCGGCCACCGGCCCGGGCGTCGCGAGATAGCGCGTGGTCGCGTCGACCCCCTTGCCGCTGACAGGGAGGTCGGCCGGAGCGGACGCGTACTTGTGGACCAGGGTCGCGTTGGCAATGGCGCCGAAGGCAGCCGCGCCGACGGCCGATCCCATGGCGCGGAAGAACATGTTGGTGCCGGTGACGACGCCGCGCCGCTCCCAGCCGACGACCGACTGCACCGCCACGACGACCGGTGACGAGGACAGCCCCATGCCGAGGCCGGTGACGAACATCGCCGACGCGACCTCGAGCACGGGAGCGGACTGCACGAGCATCGCCGTCCAGGCCGTGCCCGCGATGGCGATGGCGATGCCGATCAGTGCGGTGTTGCGGAACCCGATGCGCAGGTAGACCCGGCCCGCTTGCGACGCCGCGATCGGCCAGCCGATGGTCAGCGCACCCAGGACGAAGCCGGCCTCGACCGCGCCGGTGCCCAGCACGCCCTGGACGTAGGTCGGTACGTACGACGACAGGCCGATGAGGAGCGCACCCACCAGCAGCGACACCAGGTTGGCGCCGACCGTGACCCGGCGCCGGAAGACCCAGAGCGGCAGCACCGGTTCCTGGGCCCGCCGTTCCACCAGCGCGAAGGCGACCAGGGCGACGAAGGCGGTCCCGAGGACGACGGCACTCGTCGTGGAGCGCCAGGCCCAGGCCGTACCTCCCTCGATGAGCCCGAGGATCAGCAGCGAGCACCCG
>JAWWOJ010000492.1:0-4008 GCA_033851885.1 Frankiales bacterium
CGACCACAGGCCGGGGGCCACCTTTTCGACAGGTGGCTGCACGCGCTCAGGAGGCAACGTCGTCCCACGCCTGGAAGTACTGGGGGTGCGGACCCATGGTCATGACCTCGAGCAGTCCCCACCCGTCGTCGTCGCCCTGGTTCGTCGAGTAGCGCCCCAGGTGGTCCACGATCGCGCCCGGGAACGGGACCATCTCGGGATCCTTGAGGTCGAAGTCCTTGCGCTGCACCACGAGCTCCTCGCCGTGGTACATCCCGTGCCGCCAGTCGGCGTCGAACCCGTAGCCGCTGCCGCGAGCGAGGTGGACCGAGCGGACGGCCTCCCCCTCGAGCACCAGCCCGTTGCGGAAGGTCACTGTCGCCCCGGTGACCATCCGGGTCCCGGGCGCGAAGCGCAACGCGTGCTCTGGGCGGCCGAGGTGCTCGACGCGGCCGTCCGGGAAGATCCGGAGGCCCTCCTCGATGGAGCGCCGTCCGAGGCCGTCCTCCTGGCACATGTAGACGATGGAGCACTTCTCGAACTTCACGACGAAGTAGTTCCAGTAGAAGCCGTTCGCCGCCATCGTGGGCTTGCCCGCGGACTCGGGCTCCCCCACCGGGCGGACGCCCCACGAGCGGTCACGGCTGCCACCGAAGCGGTCCGGGGTCACCTCGATGGTGCGGCCGTCGAGCATGAGCGAGCCGGTCCAGGTACCGGTCTGCAGGAACCGCATCGTGTTCATGGTCTGCCGGCCGAAGCTGGACTCCATCGTCATCCGCGGCTCCTCGTAGGCCGGGATCGATCCCTCCCACACCGCGTCGACGGCGAACCCCTCGGTCTCCTCGCAGACGAACCGGATCTTCTTCAGGCCCTCGATCACCTCGACGCGCAGGGGACCCACGCGAGTGTCGAGGCGGTTGAGGCCGAGCGGACGCGAGGACCGCACGACCGTCTGGGTCTCGCCGTAGGACGCGCAGATGAAGGCGTCCGTCACGTCGAGGTTCGGGTACTGCCCGAGCCCCATCGCCATGAAGAACTCGTCGGTGGAGCCGTGCATGCTGAAGTAGCAGCGGTCATAGAAGTTGCGGTCGGACGTGCCGACCGTCGCCATCGTCTCGGCGACCTGGTGGATGGGCAGCTCGTCCAGCGGCGACAGCATCAGGCAGCGCCCTTCTCGTCGAGGATGGCGGTGGTGACCCGGGTGACGGCGTTCTCCTGGGCCATGTCCCCGTCGGACTCGAGCAGGCCCCAGTCCTTGAAGATGACCGCGAGCCGGCCCATGATCACGCAGAACCGGAAGCCGGCGAAGACCTCGTAGTAGTCGAAGGCCTTCGCGGAGCGGCCGCTGCGAGCCTCGAAGCGCGCAATGGTCGCCTCCTTCGACGGGAACCCCGGGAGCCGCCCGACGCCCATCCCCTCGCTGTGGTGCCGGTCGAGGAACCAGGCCCAGGCGAGGTCCTGCGAGGGTGAGCCGAGGCAGGCCATCTCCCAGTCGACGACGGCCAGCCGCTCACCCTCGGGCGAGAACATCACGTTGCCGATCCGCGAGTCCCCCCAGCAGAACACGGTGCCGTCGTCCTCGGGCAGGTGCGTCTGGAGCCAGGCAAAGGCGCGCCGCGCGACGACGAGCTCCTCGGTCTGTTCGACCGACTGCATGAACGCCTCGTAGTAGTCGAGCTGCGCCTGCAGGCCACCCAGCAGCGGCGGCAGGTCGAGCGTGGTGTGGTCCAGCGAGGCGACCTCGGCGATGGTGTCGACCGCACCCCACCACACCTTCTCCTGGACCTCCGGCGAGGCCTCCTTCAGCCAGCCGTCCAGGGTGTACGGCGGATTGTCGGGCGGGATGACGCCGTCGACGAACCCCATCACGAAGAAGGGCGCACCCAGGACCGAGGGGTCGGTCTCGAACCAGCGGACGGTCGGGACGGGTACGGCCGTCTTGGTGCCCAGCGCGACCAGGATGTCGTGCTGTGCCTGGAAGGCCGCGTCCGGAAAAAGGGTGTAGCCGGTCGGCGCGACCCGGACGACGAGGGTGTCCTTGATCCCGTTGTAGGTCGCGTCGACGATGATCGTCTCGTTGGAGAAGCCGGTCGCTCCGGGACCGGCGAACTCGCCGAGGCTCACGTCGGCGCCGACCTTGGTCGCGAGCCAGGCGGCGAGTTGCTTGGTGGACTGCTCGACGTCGCGCTGGGCGGGGATGGCCACGGGTGACTCCTTTGTCGTCCTCGTGTCATGGCGGTTGGGGCGAAACCTAGAACGTGTTTCAGTCAGCGGCAAGGCTCGTGAGTTCAGCCAGTGCCGCGGTCGACACCGCATACGGGGTGGACAGGGCAATTCGGGTGCATCGTGCGAAGCGCCGACCCAGCCCCGCCGCCACGAAGGCGGGGGATCCGACGAGCCCGATGGTGTCGACCACCTCGTCGGGCACCGCCTCGGCCAACCGGCTCCAGTCGCCGGAGCGGGTGAGCCGACGGAGCTCCTCGTGGAGCTCGCCCCAGCCGTGCACGTCGAGCACCGGCCGGTACGCCGGGGTGCTGCCGTAGAACGCGATCAGACCGCGCACGGCGGCGCGGGCGGCGCGGATCTCCTCCTCGTTGACGCCGACCCCGACGATCGACTGCCCGATGACGGGGAAGCCGGCGGGCACGTCGGCCAGCGTGTGCCCGAGCGACGCCTCACTGCAGAACGGGTGGACGAGCAGGCCGTCGGCCACCTCGACCGCCATCGCCGTCATCTTCGGCCCCAGCGCGCCGACGAGGACCCGGGCCGGCCGCACGTCCGGCGGGACGAACAGCGGCGGGCAGTAGGTGTGGCGCGTCCACTCCCCCTCGAAGGCCAGGGGCTCGCCCGTGGCCCAGGACGTCTGGATCGCCTTGACCGCGAGCACGATCTCGCGCAGCTGCCGGACCGGCGACTCCCAGATCGCTCCGAAGCGGTCCACGACGTGCCGCCGGACCTGGGTGCCGAGGCCGAGGGAGAAGCGGCCACCCGAGGCGCGCTGCAGGTCCTGCGCGAGGTAGGCCAGGTGCATCGGCGAGCGCGGCAGCGCGATCGCGAGGTTCGTGTAGAGGTCGAGCGACGAGGCGACCGCCGCGGCTCCGAGCGGCAGGAACGGGTCGGACGCGCCCTCGTAGGTGAAGACCCCGGCCACGCCGGCCTCGGCGAGCTCGGCGACGGTGCGGGGGACGTCGGCGAGCGAGGCGTCGAGCCGGACGTCCAGCAGCACGGCAGCCTCCTCGAGAACGAGAACAGGTTCTAGCACGATCGGCACCGCTGCGTTACGGTCCGCAGCATGTCGAGAGAGCTTGAGGTCGAGGTCGCGCCGACCTGCATCAGCAGCGGCTACTGCCGCAACTTCGCACCGGACGTGTTCGGGGCGAAGGAGGACAAGAAGTCCTACGTGAAGGCCAACCCTGTGGTCGAGACCCCGAGCCTGCTCGAGGCCTTCGAGAGCTGCCCGGTCGAGGCCATCTCCGCGAAGGACGCGGCGACCGGCGAGGAGGTCTTCCCGTGAGCGCACCGGAGCACCTGCTGACGGAGAAGGTCGGGCACACGCTGGTCTGCACGATGAACCGGCCCGAGGCCAAGAACGCGTTCAGCCCCAACATGCTGTCGCGGATGCTCGAGGCCTGGGAGACCGCGGACGCCGACGACGACATCCGGGTGGTCATCCTGACCGGGTCGGCCGACGTCTTCTGCGCCGGCGCCGACCTGAAGGCGATGATGAGCGCGCCCGACCCGGGCGACGAGCACGCGAGGCGCTACAGCGAGGACGCCGGGCTGGCGTGGAAGGCACTGCTGCGGCACTACCGCCTGACCAAGCCGCTCATCGCCGCGGTCGAGGGTCCGGCCATCGCTGGTGGCACCGAGATCCTGCAGGCCACCGACATCCGGGTCGCCGGCGGCACCGAGATCCTGCAGGCCACCGACATCCGCGTCGCCGGTGCGAGTGCGATGTTCGGTGTGGTCGAGGTGACGCGGGCACTGTTCCCGCTCGGTGGCTCGACGGTGCGACTGCGCCGCCAGATC
>JAWWOJ010000393.1:0-3960 GCA_033851885.1 Frankiales bacterium
CCAGCGGGTCAGGCGACGGACGGTCCGGTTGAAGACCTGGCGCGTCAACCAGCCGGGCTTCAGGTAACGGGTGGTCATGGGGGACTCCTCTGCATTTTGCGAGAGCGGTGCTCTCTGTTCGTTCTGAACGATGACCTCTTCGCACGCGCATGTCAAGAGCAGTGCTCTCGTTTGTTGTCACCGCTCCGAGTTGAGGGCATGCTGTCGGCGTGACGACCAGCGCACCTCGTACCGCCCGGGCCCGAGCCCGCGCCGAATTGACGGCAGAGATCAAGGCTGTCGCACGCCGGCACGTCGCGGCGAGCGGCGCAGCCGACCTCTCGCTGCGCGCCGTCGCCCGCGACCTGGGGATGGTGTCGTCGGCTGTCTACCGTTACTTCCCGAGCCGCGACGACCTGCTGACCGCCCTCATCGTGGATGCCTACAACGCCGTCGGCGAGGCTGCCGAGACGGCTGAAGCCGCCGTGCGACGCACCGACCTGCTCCGTCGCTGGCTCGTTGCCGCGCGGGCCGTGCGGAGCTGGGCCCAGGACAACCCGCAGGAGTATGCGCTGATCTTCGGGAGCCCGATCCCGGGCTACCAGGCACCCCAGGACACTGTCGACCCCGCGACGCGGATCCCGTTGCTGCTGCTGACCATCATCGGCGAGGCCGTCGCACCGCCCGACGACCTGGTGTTGCCGCGACCGGTCAGCCGGGACCTCGCGCGACTGCGTGACCAGGTGGCACCGTCGATGTCGGAGCCGCGGCTCGCCCGCGCTGTCATGGCATGGACGCATCTGATCGGCAGCATCAGCTTCGAGTTGTTCGGGCACCTCGTCGGCAGCATCGACGACTACAGCGCCTGGTTCGACCTCCAGATGAAGGAACTCGGGCGAGGCCTGGGCCTCACGTCAACCTCGCGGTGACTACACGTTGAAGCGGAACTCGACGACGTCGCCGTCCTGCATGACGTACTCCTTGCCCTCCATGCGGGCCTTCCCGGCGGCACGCGCAGCGGCGACGGAGCCGAGCTCGACGAGGTCGTCGAAGCCGATCACCTCGGCCTTGATGAAGCCCTTCTGGAAGTCGGTGTGGATGACACCGGCAGCCTCGGGGGCGGTGGCGCCGACCTTGATGGTCCAGGCGCGCGACTCCTTGGGACCCGCCGTCAGGTAGGTCTGCAGCCCCAGCGTCGCGAAGCCGATGCGGGCGAGCTGGTGCAGGCCGGACTCGTCCTGGCCCATGGACTGCAGCAGTTCGACGGCGTCGGCGTCGTCCATCTCGATGAGCTCGCTCTCGACCTTTGCGTCGAGGAAGACGGCTTCGGCGGGCGCCACCAACTCAGCCAGTGAGGCCTTCCGCTCGTCGGACATCAGCTGCGCCTCGTCGAGGTTGAAGACGTAGAGGAACGGCTTGGCGGTGAGCAGGGACAGCTCGCGCAGCAGGACGAGGTCGAGGCCGGCCGCGAAGGCGGTCACACCCCTCTGAAGGGCGTCCTCCGCCCGGCGTACCTCGTCGAGGAGCGGTTGGCTGTCCTTCTTGATGCGGGCTTCCTTCTCGAGGCGTGGGATCGCCTTCTCGAGGGTCTGGAGGTCGGCGAGGATCAGCTCGGTGTTGATGGTCTCGATGTCCCCGAGCGGGTCGACCCGACCGTCGACGTGCACGACGTTGTCGTCGGCGAAGGCGCGGATGACCTGGCAGATGGCATCGGACGAACGGATGTTCGCGAGGAACTGGTTGCCGAGGCCCTCGCCCTTCGACGCGCCGCGCACGATGCCGGCGATGTCGACGAAGTCGACGGTGGCCGGAATGATCTTGTCGCTCCCGAAGATCTCTGCCAGCTTCCCCAGCCGCTCGTCGGGCACGCCGACGACGCCGACGTTCGGCTCGATGGTGGCGAACGGGTAGTTCGCGGCCAGCACGTTGTTCTTGGTCAGAGCGTTGAACAGCGTGCTCTTGCCGACGTTGGGCAGGCCGACGATGCCGAGGGAGAGACTCACCGACAGAAGATTAGTTGTCGGAGCCGGCTGAGAACGTCGGGCACATGCTCATCGCCCTCGCCCTGTTCATCGGTTCGGTCCTCGGCTGGCTCACCACGACCGTGCTGCAGCAGCGCCGCCCGCTCACGGCGGAGCCCGTGCTCCACCAGCTCGACCGCGTGCAGGACCAGCTGCGCGCCCTCGAGGTCGATCGCGCTCGGGCCAGTGCCGAGCTGCGCGAGCAGGTCAGCACGGTCGCCCTTGGATCGGCCAAGGTCGAGCAGGAGACGCGCGCCCTCGCCTCCGCGCTCAGCAAGCCACAGGCCCGCGGCCGTTGGGGCGAGCTGCAGCTGCGACGGGTCGTCGAGCACGCCGGCATGCTCGACCGCTGCGACTTCGACGAGCAGGCCGTGCTCGAGGGCGGCTTGCGTCCCGACCTGGTAGTTCACCTGGCCGGCGGCGGCTGCGTCGTCGTGGACGCGAAGGTCTCGCTGGCGGCCTACCTCGAGGCGTCCGAGACCGGCGAGCCGCAGACCCGGCACGCCCGGCACCTCCGCGAGCACGTCGATCGGCTGGCGGACAGGGCCTACTGGAACGCGCTACCCGAGTCCCCGGAGTTCGTCGTCCTCTTCGTGCCGAGCGAGGCGATGCTGGCCCCCGCCCTCGAGGCCGACCCGGCACTGCTCGAGCACGCCATGCACAGACGCGTGCACATCGCGACCCCCACGACCCTGCTCAGCCTGCTGCGCGCGGTGGCCTACGCCTGGCAGCAGCACCAGCTGGCCGACAACGCGCAGGAGGTGTTCGCCGCCGGCAAGGACCTGTTCGCCAGCCTGGCCACCTTCGGCCAGCACGTCGACAAGCTGGGCCGCTCGCTGAGCACCGCGGTCAACGACTTCAACAAGACAGTCGGATCGCTCGAGCGCACCGTGCTGCCGAGCGCCCGCCGGATGACGGAGCTCGGACTCGACGGGCCGCTGCCGGCGGCCAAGCCCGTGGAGGACGTGACCCGGACCGTCTCCGCCCCGCACCTGGTCGCCCTGCCCGAGACGGGGTAGCACTCCCTACGGCCGGCGAGCCTGCGCGCGGACGCTCGCGAGGATTTCGTCCATGACTCGCACCCTGGCGACGGGGTGAGCCCCACCTGCGGGGGTACCGTCCGAAACGTGACCAGCTGGACCAGCCCCTCGGCGGAGGGAGCGGACGAGCCGGAGTACCACGAGCACCACGTACACGTGCCCGCCGGCGTGCACGTCGCCGACCGGCGGGGGCTCACCGCGATGGGTGCCGTGACGCTCGGGCTCGCCATCGGTCTCGTCGGCGCCGTGTTCGACGTGCGGACCGGCGCCGGTCTGCGTACCGGCTTCGCCGTCTGCTTCATCACCGGCAGCGCACTCGCTGCGCTGCTCGCGCACCGCGAGGACCTGAAGGCGACGATCGTCATGCCGCCACTGACCTACTGCGTGCTGGCCCTGGTCGGGGCCGCGATCGGCCACAGCAGCAGCTCCGGTGGGTTCGTCAAGCAGCAGGCGCTCGAGCTGGTGAGCTCGCTCATCGACGGCGCTCCGGTGCTCTATGCAGCCACGGGCCTGGCGCTGGTCATCGCCCTCGTCCGGCTCAGGATCTCCCGGCGGCCTTGAGGTCGCGGCGCAGCTCGGGCGGCAGCGCGAAGACGAGGTTCTCCTCGACCGGCGACACCGTCTGCACCGTCGCGAACCCGTGCCGCGCGAGCAGCTCCAGCACGCCGTCGACGAGGTCCTCCGGCACCGAGGCCCCGCTGGTGACGCCGACCGTCGCGACGCCGTCCAGCCAGCCGGGGTCGATCTCGGCAGCTGCGTCGACCAGGTACGCCGCCTTCGCGCCGGCGTCCAGGGCGACCTCGACGAGACGGACGCTGTTGGAGGAGTTGCGCGACCCGACGACGAGAACGAGGTCGGACTCCGCGGCGATGTCCTTGACCGCGACCTGACGGTTCTGGGTGGCGTAGCAGATGTCGTCG
>JAWWOJ010000407.1:0-10383 GCA_033851885.1 Frankiales bacterium
ATCGAGATGGCTGCTGAGGACGAGTTCGACGCCACCGTGATCAACGACGACATCGAGCGCGCGGCGGACGCGCTGGTAGCGTTGATGACGACCCCTGAGGCTTTGGAGTAACACACGTGTCTGGCACCGTCGCGAACCCGATCGGCATCACCAACCCGCCCATCGACGAGCTGCTGGCTGCCACCGACTCCAAGTACAGCCTGGTCATCTACGCCGCCAAGCGCGCGCGTCAGATCAACGCCTACTACAGCCAGCTCGGCGAGGGCCTGCTCGAGTACGTCGGTCCGCTCGTCGAGACCGGAGTCCAGGAGAAGCCGCTGTCGATCGCGCTGCGCGAGATCAACGCCGGTCTGCTCACGCACGAGGCGGGCGTCGACACGCCCGACAATAAGGGCTAAGTGCCCAGGGTCGTCCTCGGCGTCGCCGGGGGCATCGCGGCCTACAAGGCCGTCGAGCTGCTTCGGCAACTCACCGAGGCCGGTCACGACGTGACGGTCGTGCCGACGGACGCGGCGTTGCAGTTCGTCGGGGCGCCGACCTGGGCTGCCCTGTCGGGCAAGCCGGTGAGCGCCAGCACGTGGGACCGGGTGCACGAGGTCCCGCACGTCCGGATCGGTCAGGAGGCCGACCTCGTCGTCGTCGCCCCGGCCACCGCCAACCTGCTCGCCAAGGCTGCCCACGGCCTGGCTGACGACCTGCTGACGAACACGCTGCTGACCGCCCGATGTCCGGTGGTCATGGCGCCGGCGATGCACACCGAGATGTGGGAGCACCCGGCCACCCAGGCCAACGTGGCGACCCTTCGCAGCCGTGGCGTCCTCGTCGTCGAGCCGGCTGTCGGCCGGCTCACGGGCAAGGACTCCGGCAAGGGCCGGCTCCCGGAGCCGGAGGAACTCGCGCACCTGGTCCGGCAGGTCCTGGCCCGGGGGAGCGCCGACCTCGACCTCGCCGGACGCCGGGTCGTCGTCAGCAGCGGCGGCACCCGCGAGCACCTCGACCCGGTGCGTTACCTCGGCAACCGGTCCAGCGGCCGGCAGGGGCACGCGCTGGCCAGGGCAGCGGTCGCCCGCGGCGCCGAGGTCGTCCTGGTGTCCAGCAGCGGCCTGCCCGACCCCGCCGGCGTCAAGGTCCTCAAGGTGACCAGTGCGCAGGAGATGCACGACGCCGTGCTGGCCGAGGCGAGATCCGCCGACGCCGTCGTGATGGCGGCCGCCGTCGCCGACTACCGGCCGGCCCAGCGGCTCCCGGTGAAGCGCAAGAAGACCGACACCCTCGACGTCGAGTTCGTCCAGAACCCCGACATCCTGGCCGCGCTCGTCGCCGCCCGAGGGCAGGGCCAGGTACTCGTCGGGTTCGCTGCGGAGACCGGTGACGACCACGCCACCGTGCTCGAGCACGGCCGGGCCAAGCTGGCCCGCAAGGGCTGTGTCCTGGTGGTCGTCAACGAGGTGGGGGAGGCAGGCCACCCGCCCGGCTTCGAGGGCCCCCACAACGCGGCAACGGTGCTCGGTGCCGACGGCAGCACGACCGACGTACCGCTCGTCACCAAGGACGCGCTGGCCGACGTGGTCTGGGACCTGGTGGCGGCCCGGCTGTGATGGGGTGGGCCCCATGCGCGCCAGCCTTCTCGCCGTACCCCTCCTGATCGTGGCGGGCTGCTCCGGCAGCTCCACGACGGCGACTCCGCAGCCCAGCACGAGCGTCCCGCTGCCCACCGCCGGGCCCACGACCGAGCCGCCCAGCCCCACGCCGAGCCCGACGCCCACCGCCACCGCCACCGCCACTCCTGCCAGGGCCGTGCCCGCCGCCGAGGGCGATGTCGACGGCGACGGCAAGCGCGACGTCATCCAGCCGTCGGCGACGCTGCTGCGGGTCACGCTGTCGTCGACCGGCCAGGTCGTCACCGCGCCCGTCCACGCTGAGGATCCCCGCCCCGCCGCGCTGCTCGGGACGGCGGACATCGACCGAGACGGGC
Source organism: Frankiales bacterium (assembly GCA_033851885.1). Classification (GTDB taxonomy): domain Bacteria; phylum Actinomycetota; class Actinomycetes; order Mycobacteriales; family SCTD01; genus RYN-111. The sequence continues at coordinate 1,976 of JAWWOJ010000407.1, forward strand.
GGGCCGAGGTCTTCCTGCAGACCGCCCAGGGTGCGTCGACGCAGTTCGCCACCCCCTACCGGTTCGACGGCACGTCGCTCAAGGAGCTGCAGCTCGATGGCGGCCCGGCCCGGCTCGGCATCGGCGGCAGCGTCACCCATGGCGATGGGTTCCGCTGCCTGCCGACCGGCCTGCTCGAGGTACGGCAGGCGGACAGCACCGATGGCACGACCTTCACGGTGCACGCCTCCGACTACCGGATCTCAGGCACCCAGCTCGTCCTGGTCAGCAGCCGCACGGGCAAGGGCAAGCAGGGGACGCCGTCCGTCGAGAGCGCCTACACCGCCGACTGCGGGACCGTGGGCGACTAGCGGCGACTAGACTGCCGCCTGACTGTCCCTTCATCCCTCCTGGAGCAGCTGTGTCGCGTCGTCTCTTCACGTCCGAGTCCGTCACGGAAGGGCACCCGGACAAGATCGCCGACGCCATCTCCGACGCCATCCTGGATGCGCTCCTCGCGCAGGACCCCAAGAGCCGCGTGGCCGTCGAGACCATGATCACCACCGGCCAGGTCCACATCGCGGGTGAGGTCACGACCGAGGGCTACGCCAACATCCCGAGCATCGTGCGCGACACCATCCTCGAGATCGGCTACGACAGCAGCCGCAAGGGCTTCGACGGCGAGAGCTGCGGCGTCTCCGTCTCCATCGGCGCGCAGAGCCCCGACATCGCCCAAGGCGTCGACGAGGCCTACGAGCACCGGGTCGAGGGCGACCAAGATGAGCTCGACCTGCAGGGCGCCGGCGACCAGGGCCTGATGTTCGGGTTCGCCTGCGATCAGACGCCGGAGCTCATGCCGCTCCCGATCGCGCTGGCCCACCGCCTCGCGCGCCGGCTGACCAAGGTCCGCAAGGACGGCGTGATCCCCTACCTCCGCCCCGACGGCAAGACCCAGGTCACCATCGAGTACGTCGACGGCAGGCCCGTCCGTCTCGACACGGTCGTCGTGTCGAGCCAGCACGCCGAGGACATCGACATCGCCTCCCTGCTGACCCCGGACATCAAGGAGCACGTCGTCGACCCCGAGCTCGAGGGCCTCGGCATCGAGACCGACGGCTACCGGCTGCTCGTCAACCCCACCGGCAAGTTCGTCATCGGCGGCCCGATGGGTGATGCCGGCCTCACCGGTCGCAAGATCATCGTCGACACCTACGGCGGCTACGCCCGTCACGGCGGCGGCGCCTTCTCGGGCAAGGACCCCTCCAAGGTCGACCGCTCCGCCGCCTACGCGATGCGCTGGGTCGCGAAGAACGTCGTGGCCGCCGGGCTCGCGACCGAGTGCGAGGTCCAGGTCGCCTACGCGATCGGCAAGGCCGAGCCCGTCGGGCTGTTCGTCGACACCTTCGGCACCGGCACGGTGGCGGACTCTGTCCTGCAGCAGGCCATCACCGAGGTGTTCGACCTCCGGCCGGCCGCGATCATCCGCGACCTCGACCTGCTGCGCCCGATCTACGGCGCCACCTCGGCCTACGGCCACTTCGGCCGCGAGGACAAGGACTTCACGTGGGAGTCCACCGACCGTGCCGACCTGCTCAAGAAGGCCGCCGGCGTCTGACGCCCCCCGCACCGTGATCAACAGGTGATCGCGGGTGCGCCACGCCGCGCGGCGCCCGGATGATCGCCTGGTGATCACGCTCAGAGCGGGGCGTCGGCGCGGCCGCATAGCCTCGCGGCCGTGAGTGAGCAGCTGGACCTCGGGGTCACCCCGAAGCCGCGTGCCAGAAAGCCGCTCGCCCTCACCGACGACCGGCCGGTGGCGCGGCTCGTCGTCGACACCGGCGTGGCCCACCTCGACCAGCCCTTCGACTACCTCGTACCCACAACCATGGCTGCTGCCGAGCCCGGCTGCCGGGTGCGGGTCCGCTTCAGCGGCCGGCTCGTCGACGGCATCGTGCTCGCGCGCGTCGACGCGTCCGACCACGAGGGCACGCTGCTGCCGCTGCAGTCGCTCGTGAGTCCCGAGCAGGTCCTCACGCCCGAGGTCGCCGCGCTGGCCAGGGTGGTCGCGGACCGCACCGCGGGTTCGCTCTACGACGTGCTGCGGCTGGCCCTGCCGCCCCGGCACGCCAAGGTCGAGGCCGAGCCGCCCGGCGACCCGGCGCCGCTACCGCCGCAGCCCGATGCCGGCAGCTGGCGGCGCTACCCGCACGGCCCGAGCTTCCTCGCGACGCCAGGCGCCCGCGCGGTCTGGGCGGCGCTGCCCGGCCCGACCTGGCCGTCGGAGATCGCGCTCGCGGTCCAGGCCGTCACCGCCCGGGGGCAGGGCGCCGTCGTCGTCGTGCCGGACGCGCGTGACGTCGACCGGGTCTGCGCCGCCCTCGAGAACGTGCCGCACGTCGCCCTCCGGGCGGACCTGGGACCGGCCGAGCGCTACCGGCGCTGGCTGCGCGTGCTGCGCGGCGAGGTGCTCGCCGTCGTCGGCACCCGGGCCGCGGCGTTCGCGCCGGTCCGCGACCTCGGCCTGGCGGTCCTCTGGGACGACGGCGACGACCTCCACGCCGAGCCGCGCTCGCCGTACGCCCATGCCCGTGAGGTGCTCGTCCAACGTGCCCACCTGGCCGGGGCGGGTCTGCTGGTCGGCGGCTTCGCCCGTACGGCGGAAGGCGAGCTGCTCGTCGACAGCGGCTGGGCCCGGCAGCTGGCGCCGGCCCGCGACGAGCTCCGCAAGGTCGCGCCGCGGGTCGACGGCACGTCCGAGGACGACCTGGCCCGCGACCCGGCCGCCCAGGCCGCCCGGCTACCGGCCCTGGCGCACACGGCGGCCCGCCAGGCGCTCGACGCCGGGCAACCGGTGCTCGTCCAGGTGCCCCGCCGGGGATACGCCCCGTCGCTGGCCTGCATCCGCGACCGCACACCCGCCCGCTGCCCGGCCTGCCAGGGCCCGCTGCAGGTCACCAGCGGACACGCGGTCGCGGCCTGCCGGTGGTGCGGCCGGATCGCGGGGGACTGGCGCTGCCCGGCCTGCGAGGGCCGGCAGTTCCGGGCGACGGTGGTCGGCTCGCGACGGACGGCCGAGGAGCTGGGCAGGGCATTCCCCGCCGTCCCGGTCCGCACCAGCGGACGCGACGAGGTGCTGGCGACCGTCGGTCCTGGTCCGCAGCTGGTCGTGGCGACGCCGGGAGCCGAGCCGGTCGCCGAGGACGGGTACGGCGCTGTGCTGCTGCTCGACCCCTGGGCGCTGCTCAGCAGGGCGGAGCTGCGAGCGGGCGAGGAGGCGCTGCGGCGGTGGATGGCCGCGGCCGCCCTCGCCCGGCCGCAGGGTCGGGTCGTCGTGGTCGCCGACCGGGGCGTCCCGCAGGTGCAGGCACTGGTCCGGTGGGATCCGGCCGGTGCCGCGGCCCGCGAGCTCGCGGACCGCACCGCCCTCGACTTCCCGCCCGCCACCCGGATGGCCAGTGTCAGTGGCCCGCCGGCCGCCGTCGCCGACCTGCTCGCCATGCTGGACGTCGAGGTTCTCGGCCCGGTGCCGGCCGGTGACCACGAGCGTGCCTTCCTCCGGGTGCCGCGCAGCGAAGGCGCCGCGCTGGCGCACGCCCTGAAGGCCGCAGCCGCGGTCCGCAGCGCCCGCAAGGCCGAACCCGTTCGCATCGAGCTCGACCCGCTGTCGCTCACTTAGGCTTGTCCCCATGGCGCTGAGACCGATCCGGCTGTTCGGGGATCCCGTGCTGCGCACCAAGGCCGACGTCGTCACGACCTTCGACAAGGAGCTGCGGGTCCTGGTGAAGGACCTGATCGACACGATGCTGGAAGCCCCCGGGGCGGGCCTCGCCGCTCCGCAGATCGGCGTCGGCCTGCGGGTCTTCACCTACGACATCGAGGACGTCGTCGGGCACCTCGTCAACCCGGTGCTGCACTTCCCGTGCCAGGAGGAGCAGGACGGTGAGGAGGGCTGCCTGTCGATCCCCGGCCTGTCCTGGGACTGCCGTCGGATGGCCGAGGTCATCGCCCACGGCCAGAACGAGTACGGCGACCCGATCACGATCCACGGCCGCGACCGGCTGGCCCGCTGCGTGCAGCACGAGACCGACCACCTCGACGGGGTGCTGTTCGTCGACCGGCTCGACGCCGAGACCAAGCGGCTGGCCTTCGAGGAGATCCGCGACGCCGACTGGCAGCACCCGCCCGTCGTCAAGGTGAGCCCGCACCCGCTGTTCGGGCAAGCGCTCTAGTGCGGCTGGTCTTCGCCGGCACGCCGGCGCCGGCGGTGCCGTCGCTCGAGGCGCTGCTCGCCAGCCGGCACGAGGTCGTCGGCGTGGTCACTCGCCCCGACGCGCCGGCGGGGCGGGGCCGCTCACTGCGGCCCAGCCCGGTCCGCGAGGTCGCCGAGGCGCATCAGCTGCCGGTGCTGACGCCACGGCACCCCCGTGAGGAGGACTTCCAGGCCGCGCTCCGCGAGCTCGCGCCGGACGTCTGCCCGACCGTCGCCTACGGCGCCCTCATCCCTCGGTCGGCCCTCGACCTCCCTCGGATCGGCTGGGTCAACCTGCACTTCTCCTTGCTTCCCGCCTGGCGCGGGGCCGCCCCCGTCCAGCACGCCTTGCTCGCGGGCGACGAGGTGACCGGAGCGACCACCTTCCTGATCGAGGAGGGCCTGGACACCGGCCCCTACTTCGGGATGCTGACCGAGGAGATCCGCCCGACCGACACCAGCGGGGACCTGTTGGGCCGGCTGGCGACCGCTGGGGCGGGGCTGCTCGTCGCGACGATCGACGGCCTCGAGGACGGCACCATCCATGCCCTGCCCCAGCCCGAGGAGGGCGTCTCGCACGCCCCCAAGATCGCGGTCGACGACGCCCGCGTCGACTGGCTGGCGCCCGCCCTCCGGATCGACCGGGTCATCCGCGCCTGCACCCCGGCTCCCGGGGCGTGGACCACCTTCCGGGGCAAGCGCGTGAAGCTCGGGCCGGTCAGCGTCACCGGGAGCCAGCTCGACCCAGGAGTCGTCGACGGCGACCTGGTGGGCACCGCGACCCGCGCCGTCCGGTTGGGCACGGTCCGCCCCGAGGGCAGGGGCGACATGGCAGCGGCCGACTGGCTGCGCGGGCTGCGCCCCGAGCCGGGCGAGCGGTTCGGGTGAGCGGGAAGGCCCGTCGTGACCCGGTACGGCTCACTGCCTACGACGTCCTCCAGGCCGTCCGCGAGGACGACGCCTACGCCAACCTCGTCCTGCCTCGACTGCTGCGCGCGCGTCGGCTCGAGGGGCGCGACGCCGCCCTGGCCACCGAGCTGGCCTACGGCACGCTGCGCGCAAAGGGCCAGCTCGACTCCGTGCTGGCCGCCTGCGTCGACCGGCCGCTGGACAAGGTCGACCCGCCCGTCCTCGACGTGCTGCGGCTGGGTGCCTACCAGCTGCTGCGCACCAGGATCCCCACGCACGCTGCGGTCTCGACCTCCGTCGACCTCGCCCGGACCCGGCTGACCGCAGGTCCCGCTGCGTTCGCGAACGCCGTGCTGCGCAAGGTCGCCGCGCAGGACCTGGACAGCTGGCTCGCGCAGCTCCGACCCGTCGACGAGATGGACGCCCTCGCCCTCGAGACGAGTCATCCGCGCTGGATCGCGCAGGCCTATCGCGACGCGCTCGGCGGCGACCTGGACGAGACCCGGCGGGCCCTCGCCGCCGACGACGAACGCCCGCAGGTCCACCTCGTCGCCCGCACCGTCGACCGCAGCGAGTTGCCCGGGGAGCCCGGGCCGTGGAGCCCGCGGGCGACCCGTCTGGAGGGCGGCGACCCCGGCGACGTCCCGGCGGTGCGGGACGGTCGCGCGGGCGTCCAGGACGAGGGCAGCCAGCTGATGGCGCTGGCGCTCGCCCACGCGCCGCTGGACGGGCCGGACGGTCTCTGGGTCGACCTGTGTGCAGGCCCGGGCGGCAAGGCAGCCCTGCTGCAGTCGCTCGCACCGGGTCGGCTCGTCGCCCTGGAGGTGCAGCCGCACCGGGCCGCGCTGGTTCGCACGTCCGGGGTGCGCGAGGTCGTCATCGCCGACGCCCGGTGCGCGCCGCTGCCCGACGGCTCGGCCGACCGGGTGCTGCTCGACGCCCCCTGCTCGGGCCTCGGCGCCCTCCGTCGCCGCCCTGAGTCGCGCTGGCGGCGGCAGCCGAGCGACCTTCCGCGCCTGACAGCCCTGCAGGGCGAGCTCCTCGACGGCGCGGTACGGCTGCTGCGGTCCGGCGGGGTGCTGGCGTACGTCACCTGCTCCCCGCACCTCGCCGAGACAGCCGTCCCGGTCCTCGACGTGCTCCGGCGGCACCCCGGGCTGCAGCAGCTCGACGCGCGCGCGCTGCTTCCCGGCGTACCTGACCTGGGACCGGGGCCCGGCGCGCAGCTGTGGCCGCACCTGCACGGCACCGACGCGATGTTCCTCGCGGTGTTCCGGGCCCCCTAGGCTCAGGCCGTGCAGATCTTCCCGAGCATGCTGGCGAGCGACTTCGCGCGGCTGGCCGATGAGGCCGCGCGCGTCGAGGGGCATGCCGACTGGCTGCACATCGATGTCATGGACTACCGGTTCGTCCCCAACCTCACCCTCGGGCTGCCGGTGGTCGAGTCGCTGCTCAAGGCCACGACCATCCCGCTCGACTGTCACCTCATGATCGAGGATCCCGACCGCTGGGCACCCTCGTACGCCGAGGCGGGGGCGCGCTCCGTCACCTTCCACGCGGAGGCGTCGAAGGCGCCGATCCGGACGGCCCGCACCCTCCGGGCCGCCGGTGCGCGCGCCGGGATCGCGCTCAACCCCACCACGCAGATCGAACCGCTCCTCGACCTGCTGCCGAGCTTCGACCTGGTGCTCATCATGACGATCGAGCCCGGCTTCGGCGGCCAGGTCTTCATGGACGAGACGCTGCCCAAGATCCGCCGGGTCCGGGAGGCCATCGGCGACCGGGACATCTGGCTGCAGGTCGACGGCGGCATCACGAACGACACCATCGGGCGGGCCGCCGAGGCCGGTGCCAACGTCTTCGTGGCGGGCAGCGCCGTCTACGGCGCACCTGACCCCGCTGCGGCGATCGACCGTCTCCGGGCCATCGCGCAGGGCTGAGTCGTGGCAGCTCGGATCCTCCTGGTGGACGACGGTGGCGACGCCGTCCGGCACCTCGGCGTCGAGCTCAGCGCCCGCGGTCACGACGTCGAGCACGCGCTGTGCGCTGCCGCCATCGACAAGGCGATGCTGTCACGCCCTGACCTGGTGCTGCTCGACGCGGGGGTCCACTCCGTCGACGTCGTGCGCCACCTGCGCGCCGATCCGATGACCGCCTGGATGCCGCTGCTCGTGGTGACAGCCGATCGGGACGCTGTCGGGCGTACGCACCTGCTGGCGAGCGGTGCGGACGACTGCGTGACCGCCCCGCTCGACCTGCTCGAGCTCACCGCTCGCATCGAGGGCACGCTGCGTCGCTCGGCCGACATCCGCTCGCTGTCACCGCTCACCGGCCTGCCGGGCAACCACCGCATCGACGTCGAGGTCGCGGCCCGCGCGGCCGCGGGGCGCGCCTACGCGGTCTGTCACGTCGATCTCGACGAGTTCAAGGGCTTCAACGACGCCTACGGCTTCCAGCGCGGTGACGGACTGCTCCTGCTGCTCGCGGCCTGCCTGCAGCGTGCCGTGCTGCGGGCTGGGGAGCCGTCGCCGTTCCTCGGGCACATCGGCGGCGACGACTTCGTGGTGGCCTGCCACCCCGACCAGGCCGAGCCACTGGCCGGCTCGGCGCTCGAGGAGTTCGCCCGGCTCAGCCCGGCGCACTACGACGCCCCCGATGCGGAGCGGGGCTACCTCGAGACCGTCGACCGGCGCGGGGAGCTACAGCGTCAGCCGCTCGTCTCGGTCAGCGTCGGGGTGGCCCTGCACCAGGGCGGCGCGGGCGACCACCGCCGCGTGCTGGCGATCGCGAACGAGATGAAGGGCGTCGCCAAGCGGCAGCGCGGCTCGTTCGTCGCCGTCGACCGCCGAGGGTGAGTCCCGGTCACCGGGACCCGGAACGGGAACGGGATCCGGTCACGCCTAGGCTGAGCTCCGGGACAAGAGTCCGGAGGACAGGTGCGCTCGCCCCCGGAGCACCAACCGGGAAGGACGAGTGTGGACGACGGACAGCTGGCCAGAGCGCACGAGCTCGGCTGGTCCGTGCTCGGCCGGACCAGCCCCAACCCGCCCGTCGGTGCCGTCGCGCTCGACGCGGCCGGCGCCGTCGTGGGGGAGGGCGCCACGCAGCCTCCGGGCGGGCTGCATGCCGAACGGGTGGCGCTCGCGTCGGCCCGCGCTCCGGTCCACACGGTCGTCAGCTCGCTGGAGCCCTGCAACCACACCGGACGCACCGGTCCCTGCGCGCAGGCGCTGATCGCGGCCGGTGTCGAGCGCGTCGTCTACAGCCACAC
>JAWWOJ010000513.1:0-5400 GCA_033851885.1 Frankiales bacterium
CTTAGGCGAAGGTGAGGTGGACGGAACCGAGTCCGCTGAACGTGGCGACGACGTCGTCGCCGGGCTTGACGTCGTAGGCACGGGTGCACGAGCCGGGGAGCACGACGTGTCCCGCCTCGAGCCGCACGCCGAAGGAGGCGACCTTGTTGGCCAGCCAGGCGACCGCGATCGTGGGGTCGCCGAGCACGGCGTCGGAGCGACCTGCCGCGACCCGCGCGCCGTTGATGTCCAACGTGGCCTCGATAGCCCTTACGTCGAGCTCGTCGGGCTTCACCCGCTCCTTGCCGAGGATCACCCCGCAGGACGAGGCGTTGTCGGCGATGGTGTCCATGAGGCCGATCTTCCAGTCCGCGATGCGGCTGTCGATCAGCTCGATGGCGGGCGCGATGAAGTCGGTGCAGCGCAGCACGTCCTCGACGGTGCAGCCTTCTCCGGGGAGGTCGTCACCGAGCACGAAACCGACTTCGACCTCGACCCGGGGAAGCAGAAACCGCCCCACGGGGATCGGTGCGTCCTCGGTGTAGACCATGTCCGACAACAGGTGGCCGTAGTCGGGCTCGTCGACACCCATCATCTCCTGCATCGCCTTGGACGACAGCCCGACCTTGTGGCCGTGCACCGTCGCTCCCGCGGCCAGCCGCCGGCGGATGTTGAGGAGCTGGATCTCGTAGGAGTCCACGACGTCGATGCCGGGGTAGGTCGTGATCAGGGGCGGTACGGCGACCTGGGTCGCCTCCGCCACGCGCAGGGTCTCTGCGGCCTCGAGTCGCTGCGAGTCGGTCAGTCCCATGAGATGCCGAACTGGCCCTTGAAGAACAGCAGCGGGCCGTCCGCCCGCTGGGTGACGAGCTCGCGGACATGGCCGATGACGACATCGTGGTCGCCGGCGGCGTGCACCTGCTCGATGTCGCAATGAACCGTCGCGAGGACACCGTCGACCGACGGGCCCCACGACGTGGCATGCCAGTCGAGCCCCGAGAACTTGTCGCCGCCGCTGGTCGCAAACCGCTTGGCCAACTCCGTCTGGTCCGCCGCCAGCACGTTGACGGAGAACGACCCGGATGCCTGGATCCTCGGCCAGGTCCGGGACGTGTGCGCGGGACAGAAGAGCACCAACGGCGGGTCGAGCGACACGCTCGTGAACGACTGGCAGGCGAAGCCGATGGGCACGCCATCGTCGAAGCCCGCCACGATCGTCACCCCGGTGGCGAAGTGCCCCAGGACCCGCCGCATCTCACCGGCTTCGACGCGGTGCTCTGCCACCGTCACTTGTTACCACCGCCCCAGCGGTGCCCCCACGTCGAGTCGGCAGTGATGTCCTCAGCGGTGTAGCCCTCCTCGGAGATGCGACGCCCGAAGCAGCCGAGCTCGATGTCGAACCCGCTGGGGGTGGCGACATAGAACGACACCATCTCGTCGTTGGTGTGCCGGCCGAGCGTCGAGCTCAGCGGGAACTTGCGCTTGTGCATGCGGTCGAGGGCGCGGCCGACGTCGTCGAGCTCGGTGACCTCCATCATGAAGTGGATGATCCCGTTGTCCTGGGGCCAGGGGGCCAGCGCCAGCGCGTGGTGCCGCTCGTTGCAGGACAGGAAGCGCAGGTAGGACGGCTTGTCCGGGTCCGCGCCGGGGAGGCCCGCGGGGAGCTTGAAGGCACCACGGCTACGGAATCCGAGGACCTCGGAGTAGAAGTCGTACGAGGCCTCGGCGTTCTGCGTCGGGAGCACCACGTGCCCGAGGCCCTGGCTGCCGGTGATGAAGGTCGCGCCATGGGTGGTGAGCAGCTTGTCGTGGACCAGCGCGGCTCCGTGGAAGATCTCCAGCGCCGTGCCGCCCGGATCCTCGGTGAAGACGCACTCCTGGACCCGGCGCCGCTCGCAGTCCTCGTGGGAGGCGACCTTGACCGGCGCGCCGGAGTCCTCGAGCTGGCGGACGACCTGCTTCCAGGTCTCCTTGTCACGGACCTCCCAGCCGACGGCGCCGAGCCGTTCCGTCTGCCCGGGGTGCACGATCACCCGGGCGGGACGGCCGTCGATGCGCAGGTAGAGCGCGTCGGGGTCCGGTCCGTGCGACACCGCCATGCCGAGGACGTCGACGGCCAGCTCGCGCCAGCGGTCGAGGTCGGTCGTCTCGATGACGAGGTAGCCGAGTGAGTGCACGCGTGCACCAGACATCAGATCATCCCGTCCTCGACCGGAAGGCCGAACTCGCCCTTGCCGTACATCGCCAGCCACCTCTCGACGTCGTTCGCTGCATGCACCGAGCCGGCGCCGGCGTCGCGCCACGCCCTCTCGATGGGGTTGCCGTTCTTCAGCGAGTGCCCTCCGGAGTTCTTGAACAGCAACGCGATCGCCTCGACGCATCGCTCCGTACCTCGTACCTGGTCACGGCGAGCGCGCAGCCTCAGCTCGAGCGGGATGTCCTCGCCCGCAACGGCATAGCGCATCTCCTCGTCGAGGTTGCGCTCGAGCTGGAGCCAGGTCGCGTCGATCTCGGAGGCCGCGCGTGCCACGCGGACGTGCGCGAACGGGTCGCTGGCGACCTGCTGCCCGTAGGAGATGCGCACCCGCTCACGCATCCGCTGGATGTGCGCGTCGTAGGCGCCGGTCGCGATGCCGATGATGGGCGTCGTGATCGTGTAGCTGAACACCGTCCCGAACGGCAGCTTGTAGAGCGCCGCGGTGTTCTCCGCCTGCCCCGGGCAGCGCAGCGAGCTCACGTCGTTGAACGACAGCGTCCGGGACGTCGGGATGAAGACCTTGTCGATCACGATGTCGTTGGAGCCGGTGCCGCGCAGCCCAACGACGTCCCAGACATCCTCGAGGGCGTAGTCGGCACGGGGTACGAGGATGGTGAGGAAGTCGACGGGCTGACCCTCCGCGCCCATCACGATGGCTCCGAGCAGCACCCATTGGCAGTGCGCGGACCCGGACGAGAAGCTCCAGCGCCCGGTGCACTCGTAGCCACCGTCGACGGGCGTGAGCCGACCGGTGGGTGCGTAGGAGGAGCAGACGAGGGTGTCCGGGTCCTGTCCCCACACGTCGCGCTGGGCCTGGTCCGGGAACAGTGCGAGCTGCCACGGGTGTACGCCGAGCACGCTGGCCACCCAGCCGGTGGAGCCGCAGACGGAGGCGAGCGTGCGTACGACCTCGTAGAAGTCGACGGGGTCGGTCTCGAGGCCACCCCAGCGCTTGGGCTGCAGCATCCGGAAGACGCCGGCCGCCTTGAGCTCGGCGATCGTCTCGGCGGGGAGCTGGCGCTCCGCCTCGCAGCGGTCGGCGCGGTCGGCGATCGCGGGCAGCAGGTCCTGCACGGCCTCCAGCACCTTGTCGCTCACCTCCCCGAGGCTAGGCCGCCGGGAGCGAGCCGGCGCGCCTGGCGTCCCACTGACCGGGACGATGCCTCAGACTAGAACGTGTTACAGAAGTTGCGCTAGCGTCCGGCTGTCACCTGCGAAGAGGGGTTGCCGTGGTTCTCGAGAGGTTCCGACTCGACGGGAAGGTCGCCGTCGTCACCGGCGCGGGCCGCGGCATCGGCGCCGCGTCCGCCCTGGCACTGGCCGAAGCGGGGGCCGACGTCCTCATCTCCTCCCGTACCGAGGACCAGCTGCACCAGGTCGCGAAGCAGATCCAGGCGATGGGTCGGCGCGCCCTCGTCGTACCCGCCGACCTCAGCGACCTGGACGCCGTGGCCGGCCTGGCGGACAGGGCCGCCGAGGAGTTCGGCCGGCTCGACGTGGTCGTCAACAACGTCGGTGGCACGATGCCCCGCGAGTTCGCCAAGACCTCTGTGCGCTTCCTGGAGGAGGCGTTCCACTGGAACGTCTCGACCGCGCACGCACTCACCCGGGCAGCCCTGCCTCACCTCCTCAAGCAGGGCGGGTCCGTCGTGAACATCTCGTCGGTCATGGGCACCGTCACCGGCCGGGGCTTCGTCGGCTACGGCACCGCCAAGGCCGCGCTCACCCACTGGACCAAGCTGGCCGCGATGGACCTGTCGCCCCGGATCCGGGTCAACGCGATCGCCGTCGGATCGATCGCGACGAGCGCCCTGGAGATCGTGGTCGGCGACGAGAATCTCAAGTCGCAGATGGAGTCGGGCACGCCGTTGCGCCGCATCGGCGACCCCGACGAGATCGCGGCGACCGTGCTGTACCTGGCGTCGCCCGCCGGTGGCTACTGCACCGGATCCGTCTTCGACGTGACCGGCGGTCTGGCCGTACCCAACCTCGACATGGCCCTGCCGGACCTCGGCGCCGAGCTGTGATCCGGGTCGTCGCCTGGTCGACCGGCAACGTCGGCCGGCACGCGATCGCGGGCATCGACGCCCGTCCCGACCTCGAGCTCGTCGGCGTATGGGTGTCGAACCCCGACAAGGCCGGTCGCGACGCCGGCGACCTCGCCGGCCTCGGGCGCTCGTTGGGGGTGCTCGCGACGAACGATGTGGACGCGATCCTCGCTCTCCAGCCGGACGTCATCCTCAACACGGCGATGGCGGACAACCGCATCTTCGAGGCGCTCGCCGACATCGAGAAGCTGCTCCGCGCCGGCATCAACGTCGTCGCAAGCGGGCCGGTGTTCCTGCAGTACCCGACCGGTGTCGCCGTCGACCTGGCCGCCGGCGTGACGCAGGCAGCGCTCGACGGGGGCGTCTCGCTGTTCGTCAACGGTGTCGACCCCGGCTTCGCCAATGACGCGCTTCCCCTTGCCCTGACAGGGATCTCGGAGCGGATCGAGGAGGTCCGCTGCGTCGAGGTGCTCAACTACAACACCTACGACCAGTGGATGATCCTGCACGACGTGATGGGCTTCGGGATGCCCGCGGGCGAGACGGGGTTCCTCCTGAACCCCGGCGTCCTGACGATGGCGTGGGGATCGGTCATCGCGCAGCTGGCCGCCGGCCTCGGGGTCGAGCTCGACGAGATCACCGAGTGGTACGAGCAGGAGCTCGCGCCGTTCGGGTTCGACGTCGACAGTGGCCGCATCGAGCAGGGCACCGTCGGCGCGCTGCACTTCGAGGTGCGCGGCATCGTCAACGGCAAGGCCGTCATCGTCCTCGAGCACGTGACCCGGCTGCACGACGAGCTCGGCGCGAGCTGGCCCAAGCCGGCCGGCGCCGGTTGCTACCGGGTGGTCGTCACCGGCGAGCCCAACTACACGCTGGACCTGCAGCTGCTCGGCACCGACGGCGACCACAACACCGCGGGCCTGAAGGCGACCGCCATGCGGCTGGTCAACGCCCTCCCCGCCGTCGTCGCGGCGAAGCCAGGACTCGTGACGGCCCTCGACCTGCCCGTCATCACCGGCAAAGGCCTCGTCGTCACCTGACCCCGCAGCCCCGCGTCGATGTGGACATATGGGCTGGCGTCAGACCTGCTCGCGAGCCCATATGTCCACATTCACG
>JAWWOJ010000461.1:0-3225 GCA_033851885.1 Frankiales bacterium
CGCGACGGTCGGCCAGGGGACCGTCAGCTCGCCATCCCGGCGGCGGCCGACCTGCTCCCACTGGAGTCCGGCGCACATCGCGGCCCAGCGCTGCCGGTTGCCGAACGTGCCGAGCGGAGCAGCAGCGTCCCAGGCGCGGTCGAGCTCGCGCAGCAGCCGGTATACCGGCGAGCCCGGGACGTTGTGGTGGATGAGGGCCTTCGGCAGCCGCTCGGCCAGCGACGACGGGCGGTCCAGGTGGTCGACGGCGGCCGCCAGCGTCAGCGTGCGAGGGCCCTCAGGTCCGAGGGTCACCCAGGCCGCTCGCCGGCCGACCTCGTCGCACGTCCCCTCGAGCAGGATCCCGTTGTCCTGCAGGCCTTCTCGCATGGTCTGCCAGGCGTCAGCGGCGGCCTTCTCGTCGTACTGGCGGAGCACATTGAGCGCCCTGATCACGAGCGGCCGCAGGCCCGTGAGCTCGAAGCCGCCGCGCGCGAACGACAGCCCGTCCGTCACGGCATCGGCCGCCGCGTCGACCCGCGCCTGGTCGATCTCGATCCCGACGACGCGGGCATCGGGCCGGACAGCGCGGACCCGCGCGTGCAGCTCGACCGCCGTGATCGGCGTCGCGCCATAGCCGAGGTCGATGACGAGCGGGTCGTCGGCCGCGGTGAGCACCCCGCGGTGCACCTCGACGAGGTGCCGGTCGACGCGCCGGAGGCGGTTGGGGTTGGTGGTGCCGCGCGTCGGCAGTCCGAGCGCTCGGGCCCGTCCTGCGGCATAGCGCCTAGGAACGGCGCACGACCTTGTGGGAGGCCTGCTGCTGCTGGGGAGTCAGCACCACGAGGTCGATGTTGACGTGCGCGGGGCGGGTCGCGACCCAGACGATCGCGTCCGCGCAGTCCTCGGCGGTCAGGGCGTCGACCCCCTCGTAGACCGCGGCGGCCCGGGCCGCGTCACCCTCGAAGCGGTTGACCGCGAACTCCTCGGTGTTGACCATCCCCGGCGCCACCTCGCTGACCCGGATGTCGTCCTCCTCGAGCCGCAGGGTGTCGCGCAGCGCCCTGACCGCATGCTTGGCGGCGACATAGCCCCCGCCGCCCTCGTAGACCCAGCGCCCGGCCGTGGATCCGGTCATGATCACGTGACCCCTGGCCGACCGGAGGGCTGGCAGCAGGGCCTGCACGGTGCGCACGAGCCCGAGGACGTTGACGTCATACATCCGGGCCCACGTGTCGACGTCGGCGGCCGCGAGCCGGTCGAGGTCGAACGCTCCGCCGGCATTGGCGACGAGCAGGTCGCAGTGCGGTACGGCGTCGACGAGCTGCTCGACGGACCGCGGGTCGGTGACGTCGAGGGCCTGCGGACGGACGCCTTTCAGGGCCGCGAGCCGGTCGAGGCGACGGGCGGCGCCGATCACCTCCCAGCCCTCGGCGACAAGGCGTACGGCGGTGGCGGCACCGATCCCGGAGGAGGCACCTGTGACGACAGCGACCGGCATCGCCCGAGTCTGCCGCACCTGTCCGGAGCCTCGGGGAAGAGGCCCGCGGGGTGCGGTGTTGCCGCTGTTGGCAGGATGGGGCTCATGAGAGGCGGACTGGCGAGCGTGCGACCGCGTCGGGCAGCTGTGCTCTCGGTGCACACGTCACCGCTCGAGCAGCCGGGCACCGGCGACGCCGGCGGCATGAATGTCTATGTCGTCGAGACCGCCAAGCGGCTGGCCGAGCGCGGTGTGGAGGTAGAGGTCTTCACCCGCGCCACGTCCTCCGACCAGCCGCCGGTCTGCGAGCTCGCCCCGGGCGTGACGGTGCGCCACCTGGTCGCCGGCCCCTTCGAGGGCCTCTCCAAGGAGGACCTCCCGTCGCAGCTGTGCGCGCTCACCAGTGGGCTGCTCCGGGTCGAGGCCCAGCATGAGCCGGGCTACTTCGACGTCGTCCACTCCCACTACTGGCTCTCTGGTCAGGTCGGCTGGCTGGCCGCGGAACGCTGGGGCGTCCCGCTCGTGCACTCCGCGCACACCCTGGCCAAGGTCAAGAACCTCGACCTCGCCGTGGGCGACACGCCGGAGCCGCTGCACCGCATCGTCGGCGAGCAGCAGGTGGTCGATGCCGCCGACAGGCTCGTCGCCAACACCGCGCAAGAGGCGCGCGACCTGCACGACCTGTACGGCGCCGAGGTGTCTCGGACCGTCACCGTCGCGCCCGGCGTCGACCTCGAGCACTTCCGCCTCGGCTCCGCCTCCGCGGCCCGCACCCGCCTCGGGGTGCCCCCGGACGCGACCCTGCTGCTGTTCGTCGGGCGCCTGCAGCCGCTGAAGGCGCCCGACGTCCTGCTCCACGCCGCTCAGCTGCTGCAGGAGCAGGACCCCACCCGGCGCGTGCACGTCGCCGTCGTCGGTGGTCTCAGCGGCTCCGCGGTCGACTATCCGCAGCACCTGCAGGACCTGGCATCCGGGCTGACCGTCCCGGTGACCTTCGCCCCTCCTGCCGATCCCGACGCCCTGCGCGACTGGTACACCGCCGCCGACCTCGTCGCGGTGCCGTCCTTCAACGAGTCGTTCGGCCTGGTCGCCCTCGAGGCGCAGGCGTGCGGCACCCCTGTGGTCGCGACCCGGATCGGCGGGCTTCGCACCACGGTCGCCGACGGGCACAGCGGGCTGCTCGTCGACGGGCACGGTACGGCCGACTGGGCCGCCGCTCTGGAGCGCGCGCTGTCGCGGCGTACCGACTTGTCGCGAGGGGCCCTCGAGCACGCCGCGCACTTCTCCTGGAACAGGACCGCCGACGGGTTGCTCGCGGCCTACCGCGAGGTGCTGGTCGCGCCTTTGGCAGCCACCTCGTGAGTGCGGCGGACGTCATCCGCACGGCCCTCGACGAGGCCGAGCTCGACTACGCCGAGCCGCAGCCGGGGCAGTTCTTCGTCAAGCTGCCCGGCACGCACAAGCTCTTCACCAACGCGTGGCTCGTCGTGGGTCAGCACGGGCTGCTCGTCGAGGCGTTCGTGTGCCGCAAGCCCGACGAGAACCACGAGGACTTCTATGCCTTCCTGCTGCGCCGCAACGCGAAGATGTTCGCGGTGTCGTTCGCGCTCGACAAGGCCGGCGACGTCTACCTGATCGGACGGTTGCCGCTGGTCGGCATCACCGCCGAGGAGGTCGACCGGATCCTCGGCTCGGTGCTGCAGTATGCCGACGAGTCCTTCGACCTGCTGCTCGAGATCGGCTTCGTGAGCTCCATCCGCCGCGAG
>JAWWOJ010000489.1:0-6185 GCA_033851885.1 Frankiales bacterium
CTGCTCGAGCCCGACCTCAAGGAGGCCCGCGGTGGGCTGCGCGACGTGCACGCCCTGCACGCCGTGGCGATCGCCCAGGTCGCCGACCCGCCCGCGCCCGAGGTCCGCGCTGCCTACGAGGTGCTGCTGGACGTCCGCGGCGAATTGCACCGCCGCACCGGTCGGGCCGGCCGCCGGGCCGTCGACCAGCTGCTCATGCAGGAACAAGACGGTGTGGCGGCTGCTCTCGGGGCCGGTGACGCCGACCAGCTGATGGCGGCCGTGAGCAGTGCCGCGCGGACGATCGGGTACGCGAGCGACACGACCTGGCGGCGGGTCACGCCGCCGGTGCAGAAGCGTCGGCTGCTCGGCAGACGCGCGGTCCCAGGCCCCACCCGGCGCCCGCTCGCCGACGACGTGGTCGAGCAGGACGGCGAGGTGCTGCTGGCGCGGGACGCCGCGCCGGAGGCAGACCCGGTCCTCGTACTGCGGGCGGCGGAAGCGGCGGCCCGAGCGCAGCTGCCGCTCGCGCCGATCACCCTCACGCGGCTGGCGTCGTGCCCGCCGCTGCCCGAGCCCTGGCCGGCTGCCGCGCGGGACGCGCTGGTCGGGCTGCTGGCCGCCGGGCCGGGGGCCGTCGCGGTGTTCGAGGCGCTCGACCAGGCCGGCCTGCTGACGCGTCTGCTTCCCGAGTGGGAGTCGGTGCGCAGCAAGCCCCAGCGCAACAGCTACCACCGGTTCACGGTCGACCGGCATCTCATCGAGGCCGCGGCCGCGGCCGCTGCCCTCACCCGCCATGTCGGACGGCCCGACCTGCTGCTGCTCGGGGCGCTGCTGCACGACATCGGCAAGGGACTGCCGGGCGACCACACCGAGGTGGGCATGCGACTGGTCGCCGAGATCGCGCCTCGGCTCGGGCTGGCTCCGGTCGACTGCGACGTGCTCGTCGCCCTGGTGCGCCACCACCTGCTGCTGCCCGACGTCGCCACCCGGCGGGACCTCAACGACCCCGCCACGGCGCGGGGAGTGGCCGACGCCGTGGGCTCGCTCGAGGTGCTCGACCTCCTCCACGCCCTCACGCAGGCGGACTCGGCAGCGACCGGCCCGGCCGCCTGGAGCGCCTGGAAGGGTCACCTGATCGCGGAGCTGGTGAGGCGGGCATCGGCGCTGCTCACCGGTCAGCCGGTGCCGCCGCCGGCCGCCCTGACGGCGGAGCAGGAGGAGCTCGTCGCGCAGGGCCAGCTCGCCCTGCACCTGGACGGCGAGTTCGTGACCGTGATCGCCCCTGACCGGGAGGGGCTGCTGTCGCTCGCGGCGGGCGTGCTGGCCCTGCACCGCCTCGACGTGCGCGCCGCTTCGGTCTTCACCCGTGGGAGCACGGCCGTGACCATGTTCCGCGTGTCGCCCCGGTTCGGGTCGATGCCGGACTGGTCGGTGGTGCTCGGCGACCTGCGGCACGCCCTCGACGGCTCGCTGCCGCTGCAGGAGAAGCTGGCCGCGCGCGAAGCCGCCTACCCGCGGCCCGTCGTACCCGTGGCTCCGTCGACCGTCCGGCTGGTCGACGATGCGTCCGAGACGTCCACCGTCATCGAGGTGCGTGCTCCCGACGAGCTGGGGGTGCTGCATCGGATCTGCGCCGTGCTGGCCGACCATCACCTCGACGTCGGCTCGGCGCACATCTCCACGCTGGGCGCCGACGTAGTGGACGCGTTCTACGTCCCACGGCTGTCCGACGAGCGCCGCCGCGAGGCCGTCGTTCGCGACCTCCTCGCCGTCCTCCCCTGACCCCACACCCTCCCCGCCGCCTCCCGCCGCGATCAGCAGCGACACGCGCGGCTGACGCGCCTACGCGGCGGCCCACCAAGCCCCTGTTGATCAGGGGGTGGGGTCCCGAGAAGGGCGTCTAGGCTCCTCTACGTGTTCGACACCCTCGCCGACCGGCTGGACAAAGCCTTCACCTCGCTGCGCGGCAAGGGCCGGCTGTCCGAGGCCGACATCGACGCCACGGCCCGCGAGATCCGCATCGCGCTGCTCGAGGCAGACGTGGCGCTGCCGGTGGTCAAGGCGTTCATCGCCTCGATCAGGGAGCGCGCCGCCGGCGAGGAGGTCAGCAAGGCCCTCAACCCGGCCCAGCAGGTCATCAAGATCGTCAACGAGGAGCTCGTCACCATCCTCGGCGGCGAGACCCGGCTCGTCCGCTACGCCAAGAACCCGCCGACCGTCATCATGCTCGCCGGCCTGCAGGGCGCCGGGAAGACGACGCTGGCCGGCAAGCTCGCGAAGTGGCTGAAGGCGCAGGGCCACGCGCCGCTGCTCGTCGCCTGTGACCTCCAGCGCCCCAACGCCGTCACGCAGCTGCAGGTCGTGGGTGGTCAGGCCGGCGTCGACGTCTTCGCCCCCTATCCGGGCAGCGGGGTCGGCGACCCGGTGGACGCCGCGCGGCAGGGCGTCGAGCACGCGAAGCGGATGCAGCACGATGTCGTCGTCGTCGACACCGCCGGACGCCTCGGTATCGATGCGGAGCTGATGCAGCAGGCCGCGGACATCCGCGACGCCGTGCAGCCCGACGAGGTGCTGTTCGTCGTGGACGCGATGATCGGCCAGGACGCGGTCACCACCGCGCAGGCCTTCCAGGAGGGGGTCGGCTTCACCGGGGTCGTCCTCACCAAGCTCGACGGCGATGCCCGCGGTGGCGCGGCGCTGTCCGTACGGCACCTCACCGGTCAGCCCATCATGTTCGCCTCCAAGGGCGAGAAGCTCGAGGACTTCGACGTCTTCCATCCCGAGCGGATGGCCTCGCGCATCCTCGGCATGGGCGACGTGCTGACTCTCATCGAGACCGCCGAGAAGCACTTCGACCAGGCCGAGGCGGAGAAGGCCGCCGCCAAGCTTCAGTCCGGTGAGGACTTCGACCTCGAGGACTTCCTGCAGCAGATGCAGCAGATCAAGAAGATGGGCTCCCTCACCAGCTTGCTCGGGATGCTCCCCGGCGTGGGCGGCCAGATGAAGGAGGCCATGGCGCAGGTCGACGACAAGGACCTCGACCGGATCACGGCGATCATCCGTTCGATGACGCCGCAGGAGCGCCGCGACCCCAAGGTGCTCAACGGCTCGCGCCGGATGCGCATCGCCAAGGGCTCGGGCACCAGCGTGCCGGAGGTCAACGGCCTCGTGGAGCGCTTCGGTGAGGCGCAGAAGATGATGAAGCAGATGGCCGGCATGGGCGGGCTGCCCGGCCTCCCCGGCATGGGCCGCAAGGCGAAGCGCCAGCAGCAGGCAAAGGGCAAGAAGAAGGGCCCGGGACGCGCCGGCGGTGGCCCCGCCCGTGTGCAGCAGGCCGCGCCCCCGAACCCGCTCGGCCTCCCGTCGTCGGACCAGGACCCGCTCGGTCTGTTCCGCAACCGCCCTTAGCCGAAGCGGTGCCGAAGTGCCGGCCAGCCGAGCGCGACGGCTCCCGCCAGGACTCCGAGCACCTGGCAGCCGGAGACGAACCACATCCCGGCCCGGCCACCCGCTGTCGCCACGACGTGTCCGCCGATGGCAGCTCCGAGCGCGTACGCCCCGAACTTGATCGACGCCGCGGTCGTGACCACCTGCGTGCGCATCGCCGACGGGGAGTGCTGCTCGCGCACCGTCAGCGTGGACGACAGCACCGGCCCCTCGAAGGCGCCCGCCAGCACGATGAGTGCGAGCGCAAGGCTCAGGGTCGGTACGACGGACAGCGCGGCGAACACGAAGACCAGACCGCTGATCCCCAGCATTGCCAGGCGAAGTGGCCCGGTCCGTGGTGACCGGGCGGCCATCACCAGCGAGCCGAGCAGCGCTCCCACTGCGAACCCGCTGAACAGCGCGCCGCTCGCCGCCCGGCCGGCGCCGACCTCGACGGCGAGGGCGGGGAAGACCACCGGAAAGGCGCCCATCCCCAGGAACGACAACGTCGTCGCGACCGTGACGGAGCGAAGCGGTGGGGTCCGGGCAAGGTGCGCCAGTCCAGCGACGACGGTCCGCATCAGCCCCTCGGAAGCCCCGGACGGCGGTGGCATCGGCACCCGCAGCACCGCGACGAGCGCGACGGTCGAGAGCCCGATGCACGTGAGGGCGGCGGCCGTCGGCGACCATGCGGACACGACACCGGCGAGCGCCGGCCCGGCCACCCCGGCGACGTTGTACGAGGTGGACTCGGCCCCGTAGGCCCGTCGCAGCAGGTCCGGCGGCACCAGGGGGGCGATCAGTCCGGTGAACCCACCCGTGAGCACCGGCAAGGTGACGCCGGCCAGCCCGCCGAGCCCGACCACGCACCAGGACGGCGCGTGCCCTGCCGACAGCAGCACGCCGATCAGGGAGCTGACCAGGAGCAGCTCGTTGGCGACGAAGGCGCTGCGCCGGTGGCGGGTGCGGTCCAGCCAGGCACCCAACACCGGGCCGGTGACGAGTGCCGGCAAGGTGAGCGCGGCGACGAGCGCACCTGCGAGCGCGGGGGAGCCGGTTCGGTCGAGGACGAGCAGGACCAGCGCGACCCGGGCCGCCTCGTTGGCGAGCCGGGCCGTCGTACTGGCCGTGAAGAGCACGGCGAGACCGGGCGTGCGCCACAGCGGGGGCTCGGGGTGCCGCGCGAGGTCCTCGAGCGCGGTGCTGGTCACGCGCGGCAGTCTGCCGCAGCGCCCGGCGCGGGCTTCTGGCACACTTGTGGGCGAGTTCCCGCTGGACGACGGCCCTCTACCCGTCCCCGGCGTGTCCGCAACGAGCCGGCACGGCACGCATCCCCACGCGGGCCAGACCCCTCACCCCGAAACCTGATACCTGGAGCACCACGAACGTGGCCGTCAAGATCAAGCTCATGCGCCTCGGCAAGATGCGCGCCCCGTACTACCGCATCGTCGTCGCCGATGCCCGCACCAAGCGGGACGGTCGCGTCATCGAGACGATCGGCAAGTACCACCCCAAGGAGGAGCCCAGCCTCATCCAGGTCGACGCCGAGCGCGCCGCCTACTGGCTGGGTGTCGGCGCCCAGCCGACCGACCCCGTCCAGAAGCTGCTCAGCAAGACGGGTGACTGGCAGAAGTTCAAGGGCGAGGCCGCCCCAGAGCCCCTGAAGGTCGCCGCCCCGAAGGCCGACAAGCGGGTCGCCTTCGAGGCCGCTGCCAAGGAGTCCGTCGAGGCCGCTGGTGGCGCCACGACCCCGCGCAAGAAGGCAGCACCGAAGAAGGCCGCCGAGCAGGCCCCCGCTGCTGAGGCTCCGGTCGAGGAAGCTCCCGCGGCTGAGGCTCCGGTCGAGCAGGCCCCGGTCGCCGAGGCTCCGGTCGCGCAGGCCCCCGTCGCCGAGGCTCCGGTCGAGGAGACTCCCGCAGCTGAGGAGGCTCCCGCGGTCGAGGAGACTCCCGCGGCTCCGGCCGCTGAGGCGACCGAGACCCCGGAGGCCTAAATGCTCGAGAACGCTCTCGAGCACCTGGTCAAGGGCATCGTCGACAACCCGGGCGACGTGACCGTCGACATGGTGTCGGGCCGTCGCGGCCGTACCCTCGAGGTCCGGGTCAACCCCGACGACCTCGGCAAGGTGATCGGCCGCAGCGGCCGCACCGCCAAGGCCCTGCGCACCGTCGTCGCAGCGATCGGCGGCAAGGGCGTGCGCGTCGACGTCGTCGACACCGACGAGGTCCGCTAACACCATGCCGCGCCGGGTCGCCGGCTCGCGGCGCGAACGAGGTCCGGTTCCTCCCCAGGAGCCGGACCTCGTCGTCGTGGGGCGCATCGGCAAGCCGATGGGCGTCAAGGGCGAGGTCACCGTCGAGGTGCGCACCGACGACCCCGACGACCGGTTCGCCGATGGTGCGGGGCTCACCACCGAGATCGGCACCCTCACGGTGGAATCCTCGCGTTATCAAGGGAAGTACCTCGTCGTCGCCTTCGAGGGCGTGCACGACCGCAACGCCGCCGAGGCATTGCGCGACACCCTCGTCCACGTCGACCGCAGCGAGTTGCCAGATCTCGAGGGCGAGGACGAGTTCTACGACACCCAGCTGATCGGGCTGGATGCCGTGCTCGTCGACGGCACCGAACTCGGCACCGTCGACGACGTGCTGCACCTGCCGGGAGGGGACGTCCTGTCGGTACGGCGGGAAGCGGCCGCCGAGGTCCTCGTACCCTTCGTCAAGGCGATCGTCCCGACCGTCGACCTGGTCGCAGGTCGGGTCGTCGTGGATCCGCCC
>JAWWOJ010000494.1:0-9040 GCA_033851885.1 Frankiales bacterium
CGGTGAGGGGCTGGCCAGCCCTGTTTGCCCAGGTCAGACGGGTGTGCGCCCGGCGACAGGTCGCTCCTGAGCATGCCTGGGCTGTTCTACGACATCTAGGCGGTGTCCCGCGAGCAGAGGCTCTCGAACTTGGAAAAGGGCCTCTGACCTGCATCAGTACCGATGTTGACCTTACGTGTCTGTTCGAGTCCGTCAGAGTGGGGACCGACGGCAGACCGACAAGATCATGCGACTGTAGACGGACTCTGATAGGCCCTCTCCCGAACACTCGGGAGAGGGCCTCTGAGCGTTCCTGCATGTGAGGTCATCGGGCGCTGATGAGCGGAAACGCCTACGCGTTCAGGTGTCGATGTCCGCCTGGACCGAAGGAGGGAAGTTGTTGTGTTGCAATTCGTTCTCTCCCGTCTCAACAACTTGCTACCTTGAGCACAGTTGTTGAGTTGAGATATTTATCGGTAGACCTCAACAACTTCGTCGCCGGTCGCCCTGCGAGAGGTGTTGCTTGATGGCGCGTGGACGCCCGAGCCGACAAGCGGTCTACGACCGCCTCGATGAAGCAATCGACGACCTCCGCACTCGCTTCGGCGGGCTCCCCCATCCGGCAGAGGCGGAGGAGATCTGGGGCGAGCTGTGGCACCAGGAGGCTCACCACTCAACGGCCCTCGAGGGCAACACGCTGATCCTCAACGAGGTCCGCAAGCTGCTGGACGAAGGTCGAACGGTGGGCTCGAAAGAGCTCAAGGAGTATATGGAGGTCCTGGGCTACGGCAACGCCGCGAAATGGGTCTACGGCCAAGCGCTCGACCCCGGCGATTGGTCGACGGGTGACCTCCACAGCATTCAGGAGATCCGCAACGTTCACTACGAGGCGATGACACCAGTCTGGGGTGTGGCTCCGCATCCGCACGCCACCCCCGCGGAGTCACCCGGGAGCTGGCGTCAGCACGACCTACAGCCATTCCCTGAGGGCATGACGCCGCCACCATGGCCAGAGGTCGACCCGCGAATTGCGGACTGGGTCTCGGAGGTGAACGCGCTCCGCGACGAGAGCGAGACACCCTTCCCCGAACGCTTGGCGAAGGTGCACAACGACTTCGAGAAGGTGCATCCCTTTCTCGACGGCAACGGCCGCTCGGGAAGGCTGCTGCTCAACTTGCTGCTCGTTCGCCTCGGCTACCCGCCGGCCATCATCTTCAAGAACGAGCGCTCGAGGTACCTCGCTGCCATGCGCAAGGCAGACAAGGGCGACTACGGACCACTGGGCGAGCTGCTCGCACGCGCCATCACCAACAACCTCTACAAGTTCGTGGTTCCCGCAGTAGCCGGCCCAGCTCGTCTGGTGCCACTCGCCAGCCTCGTCGACGAGAAGTCAGGTACCACCCTCACCGCGCTGCGCGCGGCGGCCGAGCGAGGACGGCTACGCGCGCAGAAGTCAGCCAACGGCCAATGGCTGAGTTCGGCGAAGTGGGTCGCTGACTACCAGAAGTCGAAGCACAAGCGAGCGCCCAAGGTCTGACCGGCGGCTCGACACAAGCCGTCGCTCCAACTGGCACCATCCCGCCATGGAGTACCTCGGGCGCATCACGGTTCAAGGCGTTCTCGCCCCGTCCCGCGGGGCCTATCTCATCAAGCCGCAGAGCCGAGAGGGCCTCCGACGCGCGATCTGCGAAGCAAGCACTCGCTGGGGCGGCCGAAGCGAACCCATCATCCCTGTCTATGCCGGGCGGCGCCTGAGGCCAGGATGGGAGCAGGTCGTCGAGGTGTCAGGGGTCGACGGGCTTATCAACGTCGTGCAGTCGCTGGGCCGTCTCAGCAGGAAGTCGAACGCGATGTTGATCACTTCGCGCTCACCCGAGCTGAGCTCAGATATATCGAACTGACCGTCAGGGGTCTTGAACTCAAGCGTCTGACGTCGCGCCGTTGGATCTACCAGCTCTTTCGGAGCGAGCAACTGGGCGAACACGTCCTTGAACGGAGCCATCGGATCGTTGAACGACAACTTCATTTCGTCATGGCCATCGCGACGCAGCTGCACAGCTCGATTGGCGATGCTCTGCTTCTGAAACTCGATGAGGCGAAACATCGAGTGGACCGTGTCCTGCCACCGGTTGGCCCAGTAGCTGAAGCCGTAGTCCCATCCCATCTCCTCCTCGGCGGGATCAGGCATGTCCCAAGAGAACTGGAGTGGCTGCAGGTTCTGGATTGAACGATTGCTCTCAAACTGCAGGATGCTGCTACGCCAGTTCCGGCGTCGTCGGTTCGCCTGCAGGGTCGTGCGGTAGAGGGCCAAGTCCTCAGGGACAGTGAGATCGAGCCGCGCCTTTCCCCAGGCCGCGCGCTCCTCTTCGCTGGTCGCCTCAACGGCGACTGAAGACCCACTCCCGGGTGCGTCTCCCCGGAGCATTTGCATCATTCGCGCCAACAGTCGTGTCTTCCCGACGCCATTGGGCCCTGCCACGACGATCACGTCGGCCAACGCACCCGCCTCGAAGAGGCGTACTGGCATGGCATCCACGAACCCTCAATGAGTCAATGCGCAACTTGGCACTCCCCTTCGACACCGGTAGACGCAGACTCAAGCAGACAGGGCCGACATCTGGGGCTACCTCGCCGGCGACGCGGCACCGACCTTCTGCTGCCGATCCACGTCTGTGTCGGCGGTCTGGCAGTGATCGAATAGGGCAGCGGACCAAGATCATGCGGACTCTCAGCGGACGCGTTGGCTCGAGGCCGGCGTCGACGAGAGCCGGTTTCCAGATCAGCCGGTTCACGTAGTAGCGGTTGAGCGGCTTGGACTCTCGCGACGTGACGAGCAGCGGGTACGCCCGCGGTGGCCCGTCCACGGTCTGCCAGGGCAAAGTGGCGATGCGTGCGGGGTAGTCCTGGAGGTACGCCGTGACCTCGAGCGCCACGGTCTCCGGAAGCGGCACGTCGCGCGTGGCACGACATGCCGAGGCATGGCCCGCGAAGGGCACCCTGCTGGTGCCGCTGTCGTCGCCGGAAGGCCGGGTGAACACACTCCCAATCCTGTATACTTCATGCACAACGCTCGAGCCGCGTGGTCTGCAGCGGCGGAAGCCGCCTGAGGAGGACCAGGTAACGATGAGCTCGGAGGTCACCCCCCGGCAGGTGGAACTGATAGAAGCGGCAACGTCACTATTCGGACGGCGCGGGTATCACGCCGTGGGTGTGTCCGACGTCAGCGGCCACCTCGGGCTGACAGGTCCCGCCTTTTACCGCCACTTCAACAGCAAGGCGGACCTGCTGGTGGCTGTCTTGGACAGGGTGATCTCCGGGCAGTTGCAGCGATGCGAGGAGCTGCTTGACCTCTACCAGGACCCTGCGCAGGCTTTGACGGCGCTGGTCGCAAGTCACGTTCGTTTCGTGTTTGAGCATGCCGAGTACTTCGCCATCTGGCGCTCCGACCTGCGACTTCTCCCACCCGAACAGCGACGACGGCTCAGCAGGATGCAACGCGAGTACCTCAAGCACTGGGAGCGTGCCCTGCTGCGGCACTCGCCGGGCCTGAGCAGCGAGGAGGCCAGCACGAGGTGTGCCGCGGTGATCGCCCTGATGCAGTCGCCGACCGAGCCCCCTCGGTCACTGCCCGAGGAACAGTTAGAACCGCTGCTTGAGGCGATGGCGACCCAGCTCCTTCTCGGTCCTGTGGCAGGCGCCGCGTGATCCCTGCTCGGTCCGTCAGAGTGCGGACCGGGGCGGAGTCTCTCGTTAACAGACAGAGTCCTCTTCACGACACTATCTGTTAGGCATCCTTGACGAGAGCCTCTCAGCGGCGAACAGCGACGTCACCCAGGGTCAGAAACTTCACCACCTACCAAGAGCTGCACTATCAGGGACGCCCGGGCCGCTACTGGCACTACACGTTGCGGACAGACCTGAGCGCAGACCAGCCTTTATTCCGCTTCCTTCGGGCATGCATGCCCCCAATCGCGATCCGGCCCGCGATGAGCTTCATGAGCTGGCGCGTCGAGGCACGGTGATCGACGGTTACGGGGTCAGTGAGCGTGGCGAGGACTTCCTGCGCGAAGCCGGGCTGTTCACGTCCCCGGTGTAGCGAGGGATGCCGCGACGGGTGATCAGCAGCTGTCCGAGCTCGTTACTCACGTTCGAGACTGCGTAGTTCGGCGCTATCTTCGGCTCATGCCTGGGCCCATCGACGTGCGCTTTGAGGCGACCCTAGGTAAGGCGAAACCCGGGGACACCTGGACCTGCGTCCAACTCCAGGGCTCGGCCGAGCTGTTCGGCACCCGTGGCTTGGTTAAGGTGGCCGGGACGGTCGACGGGCACCCCTTCAAGGGTGCCTTCATGGCACTGGGAGACGGGACCCACAAATTGCCGGTTGCCGTTGCCGTACGCCGCGCAATCGGCAAGTCCGACGGCGACACGGTCGTGGTTCACCTCACGGAACGGCTGAACTGAGCCCGGGCCCATGTCGGTACGTCCCGTTCTTCGCGGTCGAGTTACTGTCCGACGATCCGAGTCGATGACGACCCAGCCGGGTGGGCGATCGCCGCGTGACGCGGCTGACGCCGAGACAGCGGGGCGAAGTCGATCACCAGGCTAGGAGGCGCCGCACCCGGCAAGGCCTCGCGCTCACGTGAGTGATCCCGCGCTGGACCCTGGCGCGCACGCCCACGGAGGTGGGAGGCTGCACCGGTGCGGGGGACACGTCGTCCGATGGTCGTGTTCGCGGCACTCCTCGTGTTGACGGCGCTCCCACTCGGGTTGCCGGCGGCTTTCGCCGACACGGGGGGCTACCGCATCACGAGCTTTGCCGGCGGCGGCGCACGACCGGGTGATGTCGTCCATGCGCAGCGCCCGGTCAACGGGATCGCGGTGGACGCGGCGGGTGGGGTCTTCCTCAGCCACGGCACGACCCTGACCAGGGTGGACCCCGTGCGCGGTGACGAGTCGGTGGTGGCCGGGACGGGTCAACCGCGGACGAGTCCGGTCGGCACCCAGGATGGGGACGGCGGAACTGCCCGCGACGCCAGGATCGCGGCAGGGACCGTCGTGGCCGATGCCCTCGGGGGCCTCGTCATCGACGATGCCTCGATCAGGTACGTCGCCCGAGCCACCTGTAACTGCTACGGGAAGACTGTCGCGGCGGGCCACATCGACACCCTCGCCGGCGGCGGAAGTGGACGGACCAGTGGAGACCGAGCCACCGCGCTGAACCTCAGCGGGCCCTTGGCACTGGACGCCATGGGCAACCTGATCGTCGGACATGCCGGCGGCCTCTGGATCGTTCCGCGGCAGACTGGCACCTCCTACGGACGCACAATGACGGCCGGCCGCGCGTACGTCCTTGCGGGGATGCTGGGCCAGATCGACGCCGTGGCCGTCGACGCGTTCGGCAATGTCGTGTGGTCGAACGACAGCGACCTGCGTCTCCGTGCGTACCCGGCCCGGAGCGGCACCTACTACGGCGTCGCGATGACGGCTCGCCACGTCGCGGTCATCGCAAGCCGCGGCACCGACCAGTTGATGCCGACCAACGACGGCGACCTCGCGCTTCACGCCACCCTGCGCGGCCCGCTGCTGGCCGACCCGTTCGGGAACCTGCTAGCCCAGGACCGCGATGGTGTGGACCTGCTGGCAGGTGCGAGCGGCACCGCTCGAGGTCGATCGGTCACGGCGGGCCACGTCTACGCCGTCGTGCGCGGCGGGCCCAACGCGACCGGGGCGGACAGCGCCAACGTGCCGACCACCGCCCCGTACCTCGGTGCCGGGGGTCCTGCCCTGTCCGCTGCAAGCGTCGCCGTGCCGGTCCTGCACGGTCCGCTCGCCCTCGATGCCGAGGGCGACGTGCTTCTCGCCGAGCCTCGCGGGTTTGTGCTGCTCATCGCATCGACGACCGGCTACCGCTACGGTCGCCCGGTCGTGGCCGGGCAGCTGACCGCGCTCGCGGGCTCGGCCGGCGAGCGCTTCAGCGGCGACAGCGGTGCAGCGACCGATGCTGTGCTCGGCGAGGTCGGCGACGTCAGCGTTGATCCGTTTGGCGACCTGCTCGTCCCGACGCACCAGGCCGGTCGAGTGCTGGTGACTGCGGAGTCGGTCGAGCGGCGCTACCAGCGCTGGCTCGTGCCCGGCGAGATCACGACCGTCGCCGGCAACGGCTTCCTGGGCAGCACCGATGGTGGCTTGGCAAACGAGGTCCTGTTGCGGCCGGACGCCACGGCGGTCAGCCCGTCGGGCGACGTAGTGATCTCCTCGAACGGCAGGCTGATGCTCCTGGCGGAGACCCCCGCTGCGAACCACTTCAGCGCCGGTCTCGCCGCTGGCCAGGTCCAAGCTCTCACCGGCACCGGGAGCACGCAGGTGTCCGGGGTGCCCAGCACGAGCAGCGCGGTGATCCGACCGTACGGGCTGGGCTTCACGCGGCGCGGCGACCTGCTGGTCACCAACGGCGACCGCATCTCCCTGCTCATCGACACTCCCGGCGTCGTCGACGGCGCGGACCGTAAGTCGGGCTACCTGTACGACCTCGCCGGGCCTCTCACGACCAACCAGGACGAGGCGCTGCAGGGGGTCGGGCTCGGGCAGCACCCGGACGTCGCAGAGGACCTCGCGGGCAACGTGCTCATCGCTGACGGCATCGACCGGCTCCTGCTCTACGCGACCTCCGACGGCGTCGATTTCGGACGCAGCGTCACTTCAGGATCCCTGTACACCCTCATCCGCGGGCTCGACCATCCGTCCGGGCTCGCTGTGGACCCGGCTGGCGACGCGATCGTCGCCGAGACCGGCTCCGACACGGTCGGGGTTCTGCCCGTTGCGAATGGCACACGCTTCGGCCAGCCCCTCGTCGCGGACCAGTTCACACGGCTCGCGGGCTCCGGTGACCGGGGGTTCGATGGCGACGGTGGTCCGGCGCCACAGGCACGCCTGAACCGACCGCTTGGACTCAGCACCGACGCGGGCGGGAACGTGCTGATCGCCGACTCCGAGAACCATGTCGTGCGGGTCGTGGCCGCCAGCACCGAAGTCGCCTATGGCGATGCCCTCGTCGCGGGAGAGATACGCACCGTCGTGGGCGACGGCAGCCACGGCTTCCTCGGTGACGGCAGCGCTTCTCGCGCCGCCGTCCTGTCAGGCACCAGGCGCCTGCTCGAGGACAGCGAGGGCAACGACTTCGCGCTGGCCGACCACGGGGTGCGGGTCTTCGCCCGAGTCGATGGCACCTCCTTCGGCCGGACGATGCGGACCGGCGCGACGTATACGGTGGCCGGCACGGGACTGGCGACTGCAGACACCGACCCAACCATCGACCAGGTCAACACCGAGACCCCGGCGACGGCGGTCGACCTTGCCCTGGACCCGTCCGGCAGTCTCGTGTTCTCAACCCTGCAGGGCCTCTACCTCCTGCCCCGGCAGGACGGCACCGTCGACGGCCGTGCCGTAGTGGCGGGTCACACATATCTGATGAGCGACCGAGGCTACGGCGCGGCCAGCACGACCTTCCCGGGCTTGCCGCTGTCGGCCTATGCCCTGGGCGCTTCCTCGCTCGCCATCGACGACGCTGGCGACCTGGTCCTGCTCGACGGTGGCCGGCTCTGCTTCGTCCCGCGGCAGGATGGCAGTTACTTCACGCAGGACATGCAGGCCGGTCACCTCTACCTCCTTGCGAGCGGCCTCGGCGGCAGCCTGTCCTTCGACGCGAACCGGAACGTCCTGCTCGCGGACGGCGACACGAGCAGCGTCGAGCTCTTCGTCAGCCGCAGCGGCGCCGATCTCGGCCAGGACCGGTCAGCCGGCACGCAGGTCCGCGTCGCACGCAACGGGATCAACGGGTTCGCCGGAGACGACGGGCCGGCCACCGACGCCGAACTGGCCCAGCCGTCCTCGGTGACCGAGGACACCGCCGGCAACCTCGTCGTCGCCGACACGCAGAACGACCGGCTCCGCGTGCTCGCAACGCAGGACGGCACGTTCTACGACCAGGCGATGACCCGCGGCAGCATCTACACGATCGCCGGCAACGGCACCCAGCGCAGCAGCGGCGACGACGGCCCGCCGCTGCAGGCCGGCATCCCCTACCCGTCGAGCGTCCTCGGCCAGCGGGACGGCGGCCTGCTCCTGTCCCAGTTGCTCGACGGCCCGCCGATCCGCAGAATCGCGCCGGCCGCAGCGCCGACCCAGCCGGACCCACTACAGCCTGTCCTCGCCGGGCCAGCCGATCCCCCCAGCAGCATCGCCGCACGCGCTGGCACGTCGGGGCTGAGCATCACCTGGTCGGCGCCACGGCAGCCCGTCACCGGCTACCAAATCGGCGTCTCCCCGGACGGCGGCAGTACCTGGACCTCCGCCGACGACCCCTGTACGGCCAGCCTCTGCAGGCACGACCTCGCCGGTCTCACCCCGGGCAGCTACCTGCTGAGGGTGACCGCCCTGTCCGCCTACGGTCCCCAGACAGGCAGCGCCCCGCTGCACGTACGTGTGCTGGGGAGCCCCACCCGCACCGCAGTCACCCTGACCATCACGGCCCCGGCGCAGTTCGCCCACGCGCACCCGATCACGATCCGCGGCCGCCTGACCGACGCGCGAACCCACGCCGTCCTCCCCGCCGCCCGAGTGCTCCTCGTGGCGCGCCGGTCGGGCAGCACCCAGCTTCAGATCGTCGGCACGGCTCTCAGCGACGGCACCGGCGAGGTCAGCCTCGTGACCACGCCGTCGGCCACGACGACCTACTACTGGACGAGCGCCGTGACGCCGACGCACCTTGCGGGCCGCAGTCCCAGCGCCAGCGCTCGACTGGCTGTTTGAAGCACAGCAGGCAGCTATTCGCTGTTCGGATGCGCTGCCCTACACACAGCCGGACCGACGCTCAGAAGTGCCCGAGCCAGAACCGCGCGTTGCTCGACCGATCGACAATCAGCAGGCCGATTTGGGAACGGTCCACCGGCAGCAGGATGCTTCTGTGGCAAGTCGCCCGCCCTATCCCGCTGGCGCTGAGCACGAGGCTACGGTCGGTCACCTGCTTGCTCACCTTCGGGCTGGAGCAAGCCGTCGTGGTGAC
>JAWWOJ010000519.1:0-4965 GCA_033851885.1 Frankiales bacterium
GCGAAGTTCGAGAAGCCGGACCAGGATCGGTTCAACTCCTGCTTGTAGCCCAGCTCGGCAAGCCTCTTCTCATCGTCGTTGAGCTCGACCGTGTCCGTCACTGCGTTCTCCTCGCGGTTGGTGAACCAGCTGCGCGTCCTCGATGAGGGCATACGCGATCGCGTCGGGATCGTAGGCCCGCTCCGGCGCTACGGTCTAGTCCCCAGACCTTTGTTTCGTACGCGCCGCCGTGCACCGACAGACGTACGATGCGCGCGTGACCCCGAGTCCTTCGTCTCCCACCCCGCGGATCGGCCTCACGACCTACCGCGAGCCGGCCGCGTGGGGCGTGTGGAACGAGTCGGCAGATCTGCTCCCGGCGAGCTATGCGCAGGCAGTCGCACATGCCGGTGGTGTCCCGTTCCTGCTGCCACCGACCAGCACAGATCTGGAGCAGGCCGCGGCCAGTTCGCTGGATGGGCTGCACGGACTGGTCCTGACCGGGGGCCCGGACCTGGACCCGTCTCGCTACGCGGCCGCGCCCCATGCGCAGACGGGCGCACCACGCACCGAGCGCGATGCCTGGGAGACCTGTCTGGTTCACGCGGCACTTGGTCGCGCGATGCCCGTGTTGGCGATCTGCAGGGGGATGCAAGTCCTCAACGTGGCCCTCGGCGGCGACCTCGTGCAGCACCTGCCCGACGTCGTCGGCACCGACGAGCACCGTCCGACGGTCGGCCGGCACGGGACGCACGCCGTGCGGTTCGCGACGGGCAGCCGGGTCGGAGCGCTGCTCGGTGACGACAAGGCGGTCCCGACCTACCACCACCAAGCCGTGCATAACCTCGGCGCGGGCCTCGTCGCGACGGCGTGGGCGGCCGACGGCACCATCGAGGCGCTCGAGCATGCCGGCTCCGACTGGGTCGTTGCGGTGCAGTGGCATCCGGAGGTGCGTGACGGCGCACCGCTGTTCGCTGGATTCGTGGCAGCTGCTGCCAGCTATGGGATCCGTGCCTCGGCCGCGAGCCCGTGATGGCTGTCGGCAACGTCGAGGCTCTGTGGGCTCGCACCGTCTTCTCACCCGTCCCCGTCCGCAATGCCTTCGAGGTCACCGTCGAGCGGCTGGCGCAGAGCATCCGGCTGGGCGTCCTGCTCGACACCGAGCGGCTGCCGCCCGAGCGGGAGCTGGCGGAGACCTTCGGAGTCAGCCGTGTCACCCTTCGCGAGGCGATCAAGGCACTTCGCGAGGTGGGCCTGGTGGAGTCCCGGCGAGGCAGGGGTGGCGGCACCTTCGTCGTCTCGCCCAAGATCTCCAGGCCTCGTCCCGCGGACCAGATCAGCCGCTCCTTCGAGCACTCGCTGGAGGATGCGCTCGCTCTGCGGCGCGTCGTCGAACCAGGGGCGGCCGCGCTGGCAGCGACCGGGACGCTGACCGCGACCGACCGGGCCGGCCTGCACCGCTACCTGGCCGAGGCCACCGACTGCGTGCCCGCGGGCCGGCGGCTCGCCGACTCCCGCCTTCACCTCGCCATCGCAGCACTCGGCGGCAGCGCGTCCGTCACGGCCGTCGTGGCAGACACCCAGATGCGGCTCGACGAGCTGCTCCGCGCGATCCCGGTGATACCCGCCAACATCGCGCACTCCAACCGCCAGCACTCGGCGATCGTCGACGCCATCCTGGCCGGCAAGCCAGACCAGGCACGGATCGAGATGGAGGAGCACGTCGACGGGACCGCTGCGCTGCTGCGTGGCTTCCTGAGCTGATGCAGGCCTTCACATCGCCGGGGCCGTGAAGGTATGGTCATCGGACCTTCGCACGAGAGGTTGCAGGTATGACAGCAGCACCCATGAGCCTCGAGGAGCTACGGGCCCAGGTATCGGACGACGCGATCGACACCGTCGTCGTGGCGATCACCGACATGCAGGGACGGCTACAGGGCAAGCGCATCGACGCGACCCACTTCCTCGACGACGTGCTCGGTCACGGCACGGAGGGTTGCAACGACCTGCTCGCCGTCGACGTCGAGATGAACACCGTTGACGGCTACAGCATCTCCTCGTGGGACCGCGGTTACGGTGACCTCGCGATGGCACCTGACCTCGCCACCCTGCGGCGGGTGCCCTGGCAGCCGGGTACCGCGCTGGTGCTCGCCGACGTCGAGTGGCTCGACGGCACCCCGGTTGCCGAGTCGCCGAGACAGATCCTGCAGCGGCAGGTCGACCGCCTCGCCGAGCGCGGCTGGGCGGCCTACGTCGGGACCGAGCTCGAGTTCATCTTGTTCGACGACAGCTACGAGTCCGCGTGGGACAAGCACTATGACGACCTGACACCGAGCAGCCAGTACAACGTCGACTACTCGATCCTGGGCACGAGCCGCGTCGAGCCCTTGCTGCGGGCCATCCGGCTCGGGATGCGGGACGCAGGCCTGCAGGTCGAGTCGGCCAAAGGTGAGTGCAACCGCGGCCAGCACGAGATCGCTTTCAAGTACGCGCAGGCGATGACCACCTGTGACAACCACGTCTTCTACAAGAACGGCGCCAAGGAGATCGCCGCCCAACAGGGCCGGGCGCTCACCTTCATGGCGAAGTACGACCAGCACGAGGGCAACTCGTGCCATATCCACCTGTCACTGCGGACGCCGGAGGGGGAGCCGGTGTTCGCCGGCAAGAAGTCGGGTGGCGTGTCGCCGCTCTATGAGCACTTCGTCGCCGGGCAGCTGGCCGCGATGCGTGAGCTGAGCTACTGGTTCGCTCCGAACATCAACTCCTACAAGCGGTTCCAGCCCGGTTCCTTCGCGCCCACCGCGGTGATGTGGGGCTTCGACAACCGGACCTGCGCGGTGCGCACCGTCGGGCAGGGCTCAGGCCTGCGCTTCGAGAACCGGGTGCCCGGCGGCGATGTCAACCCCTACCTCGCCGTTGCCGCGATGATCGCTGCGGGGCTGCACGGGGTCGACCACGAGCTTGAGCTCGAGCCCGCGTTCGGCGGCAACGCCTATGGCAGCGATGCGCCGCGAGTGCCTGCCACGCTGCGCGACGCCGCCGAGCTCTGGGGCAACAGCGCCGTCGCCCGCGAGGCGTTCGGCGACGCGGTGGTCGACCACTACGCCAACGCCGCCAGGGTCGAGCTGACCGCGTTCGACGCGGCCGTGACGGACTGGGAACGCGTGCGCAGCTTCGAACGGATGTAGCGATGACCGCGAGCTATGACGTCATCAACCCCGCCACCGAGCAGGTGGTGGCCACCGTCGACCAGCTGGACCGCGATGCGACCGACGGGGCGATCGCCCGCGCCCGGACAGCTTTCGGCAGCTGGCGGTCAGTGGCACCGGGCGACCGCGCCCGCCTGCTGCGTCGGTTCGCAGAGGCCGTCGATGCCGACAGCGAGAACCTCGCCCAGCTGGAGGTGGCGAACTCGGGCCACACCCTGAGCAACGCCCGATGGGAGGCAGGCAACGTCCGCGACGTGATCGCCTACTACTCCGGCGCGCCGGAGCGACTGATCGGACAGCAGATCCCCGTCGCGGACGGGGTGGACGTGACCTTCCACGAGCCATTGGGAGTGGTCGGCGCGATCGTGCCGTGGAACTTCCCGATGCCGATCGCCTCGTGGGCCTTCGCACCTGCGCTGGCTGCCGGCAACACGGTGGTGCTCAAGCCCGCCGAGCTGACCCCGCTCACGGCGCTGCGGCTCGCCGAGCTCGCGCTCGACGCGGGCATCCCCGAGGACGTGTTCCAGGTGCTGCCTGGCAAGGGCGCCGTGGTCGGCCAGCGCTTCGTCGACCATCCCGACGTCGCCAAGATCGTCTTCACGGGGTCGACCGACGTGGGTCGCCTGGTCATGGCGGGCTGCGCGCAGCACATCAAGCCCGTCACGTTGGAGCTCGGAGGCAAGAGCGCGAACGTCGTGTTCGCCGACTCCGATCTCGAGCTCGCCGCGGCCACCGCCCCGTACGCGGTTTTCGACAACGCCGGCCAGGACTGCTGCGCACGCTCCCGGATCCTCGTCGAGCGCAGCGTCTACGACCGCTTCATGGAGCTGCTCGAGACCGCGGTCAAGGGGATGGTCGTCGGCGACCCGTCGGATGCCACCTCCGAGATGGGGCCGCTGATCAGTGCCTCTCAACGCGAGCGCGTCGCGGCCTACGTGCCGAACGACGACCAGGTCGCGTTCCGCGGCAGCCAGCCGTCCGGTCCTGGCTTCTGGTTTGCCCCCACCGTCCTGGCCCCCACCGACCTCGCCGACCGGGTCCTGCACGAGGAGATCTTCGGTCCGGTCGCCGCCGTGGTGCCCTTCGACGACGAGGCCGCGGCGATCCGCATCGCCAACGACAGCCAGTTCGGGCTCTCAGGCTCGATCTGGACGCGAGACGTCGGACGCGCCCTTCGGGTCAGCCGCGCCATCGAGGCCGGGAACCTCTCAGTCAACTCGCACTCGTCGGTGCGCTACTGGACGCCGTTCGGGGGGTTCAAGTCCTCAGGACTGGGCCGCGAGCTCGGTCCGGACGCGCCCTTCGCGTTCACCGAGACCAAGAACGTCTTCATCTCGACCAAGGAGAGCTCATGAGCACACCCGCGGGAAGGCTCGACGGCAAGGTCGCCGTCGTCACCGGTGCCGGTAGCGGCATCGGACTCGCGACCGCCCGTCGGTTCGCCGCCGAGGGCGCGCGCGTCGTGTGCGTCGACATCGACCCCGAGAGCGGCCAGCAGGCAGCAGCGGAGGTCGGCGGGACTTTCGTACGTGCGGATGTCACCTCTGAAGACGACGTCCGGTCGTTGTTCCAGGGAGTGGTGGACGACTTCGGGCACCTCGACGTCGTGTTCAACAACGCGGGGATCTCACCGCCCGACGACGACTCGATCCTCGACACCGGACTGGAGGCCTGGCGCCGGGTTCAAGAGGTCAACCTGACGTCGGTCTACCTGTGCTGCAAGTTCGCGATCGAGCACATGCTGGCCGGCGGCGGCGGCTCCATCATCAACACT
>JAWWOJ010000523.1:0-2711 GCA_033851885.1 Frankiales bacterium
GGTGGCTCTTCACCGCCACCCCGGCGAAGTCCCGCGCGGTGGCGCCGCTGCTCTCCATGTAGGCGCGCGACTGGGATGCGTAGATGTCCATGAAGAAGGATCGGTTGCCGCCGCCGCCACCGTCCGCCTGCGTCGGCCCCGGTGAGGCGCCACCGGCGCCCGCGGCCACCAGCTCCGGGGTGCGCATGCGGTCTTTCAGCTGCTGCAGCTCGAGCATGTCGACGGCGGTGCCGATGGCGGCGAAGGAGCGCTGCTTGTCCTCGTGGGTGAGCTTCTCCGAGCCCACCGCGAGGGCGACGTCGACGGCTCCGGAGCCCACCGCCATGCAGGCGAGGTGAAACGCGGTTGAGGCCGAGGCGCAGGCGTTCTCCACGTTGACAATGGGCACGCCGAGCAGCCCGGTGTGGCGCAGCGCCACCTGGCCGCGGATCATCTCCTGGCCGTGGAGGATGCCCGCGGTGGCGTTGCTGAAGAAGGCCATCTGCACCGCCTCGGGTCCGATCCCGGCGTCGCGCAGCGCGTCCCGGACCGCCTCCTCGGCAAGCGAGCGAATGGTGCAGTCCGGGAATTTGCCGAACCGCGTCATCGCTGCTCCGGCTACGAAGGCATCAAGCATGGGGTGTACTCCTTGGATTGGTGGTCACCGACGCTCCACGACGTGTCCGACCTGCTGACGATCCCACGTTTCCGGAGTGATGCCGCGTTGCCGCAGGATGCTGTACTGGATGCGCTGCGTCTCCGTCTTCGGCAGCACCTCGACGAGCTCGACATAGCGGGGGATCGCGTAGTGCGCCATCCTGCCGCTGCAGAAGTCGACGATCTCCACGGGAGTGGGCGGCACCCCGGGCTGGGGCACGATGCACACCTTGACCTCGTCGTCGCCCAGCTCCGACTTCACTGCGCAGGCGGCGCTCTCCAGCACCGCCGGGTGCTGGTCGACGACGTTCTCGATCTCCCAGGCGGAGATATTCTCGCCGAGACGTCGCATCGACTCCTTCTTGCGTCCGCGGTAGTAGAAGAAGCCGTCGTCGTCGTACTCGGCGAGGTCGCCGCCGTGGAACCAGCCACCCCGGTACGCCTCGTCGGTGGCTTCAGGCATGCGGTGGTAGTAGGTCATCCGCCCCTTGGGGTGACGGAAGACCAGCTCGCCGACACGGTTCGGCGGCAGCGGCTGGTCGTCGTCATCGACGACCCGGAACTCGACGCCGGCAATGGGTTTGCCGATGGAGCCAACCTTGCCCCCGTCGTTCAAGAGGAACCCGGGGGAATCAACCATGCCGAAGAACTCGACGATGCGCACCCCGAAGCGGCTCTCGAACTCCTTCCAGCGGTCGGCGGGGCAGCCGGCGCTGAACACGGTGTGCACCGGGTTGTCGGCGTCGTCGCGGCGCGGCGGCTGCTTGAGCAGGATGGACATCATGCCGCCCAGGCTGCCGAACTCCACCGCGTTGTAGCGGCGGCACTCGTCCCAGAAGCGCGAGGCGCTGAAGCGCTCGCCGAGGGCGAACTTGGCGTCGAGCATCATCGAGCCGATCGCCGACATCATCAGCGCGTTGGAGTGGAAGAGGGGTAACGGCGTGTACATGGTGTCACCGGGCTTCACCCCCGAGGCCCCCAGCAGAACCGCCAGCGGCGAGAGGTCGTTTGCGGTGGCGACCACGCCCTTGGGCGGCCCGGTGGTCCCCGAGGTGTAGAGCATCCCCAGCCCACCAGTGGGCTCGCTGAGCTCGACCTGGGGCTCGGTGTCCGGGGCCGACATCAGACGGTCGAAGTCCCAGTCGATGCCGCCGCCCGGCTGGCCGTCGACCACCACCATCCGGCGTAGCTCGGGGCAGCCCTCGCGCACCGCGAGCAGCGGCTCGCGGAGGTCGTCCTGGAGGATGGCGGCCACCGCCTCGGAGTCAGCGAGGATGTGCTGCAACGTCGCGCCGCGCTGGGAGATGTTCACAGGGACGGAGTGGGCGCCGAGGAAGACGGTCCCCAGGTGCGCCCAGAGGAACTCGGGCCGGTTGGACATGAGGATGGCGACCCGCTCGCCAGGCCGCACCCCCAGCTCGAGCAGTCCGTTGGCGGCCCGCAGGCTGTTGGAGAGCACGTCCCGCCAGCTGACCTCGGTGTCCTTCCACTTCAGCCAGGTGGCGTCGGGATGCTCGGCCACGCGCCGACGGATGACCTCCTCCAGCATCCCCTGCGCCCGTGCGGTACTCAGCTCATTCTCCCGTCTGCCATCGTGTGGCCGTCCCTGCGTCCCCAAATCTGCAGGCAAACAACATGAGTGGGTGCACATCAACGATCCACTTATCACTGATAAGTGGATCCTATTGAACAGCCGGGGATTGTCAAGACCCGCCACAGGCTGGCCGCGTCTCCACCGCCGCGGGCGTGAGGCACTTGGCTATCTCGCGGCGCAGGATCTTGCCGGTCGCGTTTGTTGGCAGTTCGTCGCGAAACACGATGCGGTCGGGGGTTCGGGAGCCGCGCAAGCTCTTGCGTACGTGTTCACGCAACTCGTCGGGGTCCGGTGTCGTTCCTGGCTTCGGAACGACGACGGCGACGATCACTTGGCCCCAGTGGGGGTCTTCGGCTCCGACCACCGCAACGTTGTGCACGTGGGGGTGTTCGATGAGCACGTCCTCGAGTTCGGCGGGCGCAATGTTCTCACCGCCACGGATGATGGTGTCGTCGGACCGACCGCTGATGAACAGAAACCC
>JAWWOJ010000525.1:0-7007 GCA_033851885.1 Frankiales bacterium
GTCACGCCCCCGGGGTAGAGGACCGGGAGCCGGTCGTCTGCGTCGTAGGCGAAGATCACCGCTGAGTGGGTGACAGAGTAACCAAGCGCCCCGAAGTGCTTGTGCGGGGCGGTGCCTGCCTCGGTGACGTGCTGGTCCGGGTGCCCCGGCACCGTGGGGATGACAGGTCCTGGCTGCGCGACCTCCACCCCGGACGCCCGCTGCGCGGTGGCGAGCTCCGCAGGGGTCCCGAGCAGGCCCACGATGCCGGTCGAGAACTGGTTGAGCCAGCGGCGGAGCACGGCGGGGGTGTCCCGCTTCGGGTCGGTCGTGACGAACACGACGACGGCCTTCTTGGCGTTGGTCGGGGA
Organism: Frankiales bacterium; assembly: GCA_033851885.1. Lineage (GTDB taxonomy): Bacteria > Actinomycetota > Actinomycetes > Mycobacteriales > SCTD01 > RYN-111. Next base: position 351 of record JAWWOJ010000525.1, read on the forward strand.
CGCCTTGCGCAGCGCCGCCGCGACGTCCGACATCGCTGTCGGGCACTGGTCGGGACAGTGCGTGTAGCCGAAGTACAGGTAGGTCGGGTGGCCCTTGGTCTGCTGCTGGAAGTCGTAGCGCTGGCCGCTCGTGTCGGTGAGCACGAACTCCGGCCGGGGCGGCGGCTGGTCGGTCTGCACGCCGTGGTAGCTGAGCTTCGGCAACGCGCCGGCGTGGCCCTGGCACGCCGCCGCCGAGAGGAACAGGGCGGCAAGAAGGGCACGCTTCACCGGTCCAGTCACCGGTCCAGTGTCACCCACCATGCACGAGGTCCGCGCCGCGGACGAGGAGCAGCGTCACGTCCACAGCCGCGACGAGGATGACCGACACGAACACCGCACGTCCACCGCGCCACAGCCCGACGGCGAACACCAGCACGGCGGGTACGACTGCCAGCGCACTGAGCACGACGCTGGCGGCCAGCAGGCAGGCGCCGGCCAGCAGCGAAGCGCCGCGGGCCCCCAGTCGCTGGGGCAGCCCATGTACCCCCGTGAGGGCGTCCTGCGACAGGTCGGGCAGGACGTTGGCGGCGTGCGCCCCGACGCCGAGCAGCGCTCCTGCGGCCGTCGCCCACCAGGGCGCCCAGCTGTGCCGTACCAGCGTCACGACGTTCGGCACGAGGCCGAACGACAGGGCGTACGGGAGCCACGACAGCAGGGTCGCCTTGAGACCCAGGTTGTAGGCCCACGCGCTGGCGACGGCCACCAGGTGCGCCAGGCCAGGCCGGATCCCGAGGGCCAGGCTGAGCGGCACGCAGGCCGCCGCGGCGAGCAGGGCGGCAGTACGGACGGTGCTGACGGCAAGGCCCTGGACGACCGGTTTGTCGGCCCGGGCGACGGCCTGGTCGCGGCGCGCGTCGATCCAGTCGTTGCTCCAGCCGACCGACAGCTGACCGGCCAGGAAGGCGAGTGCCACCCGCACCGGACGGGCATCGACGGACCCCGCCAGTGCCGTCGCGAGGGCGGTCACGGCGAGCGTCGGACCGGGGTGGCAGGCCTGTGCCAGCCGGCCCATCGTCGTCGTGGTCGTCGTTGTCATCACGGCAGGTGGTTGCATCCTGAAGGCAGTCTTGTCAAGACCCATGGCGAAGTCTGTTGAACGAGAACTTGCCTTCTGACCTGCGGGTTTGCCGCCGGAGGGCGGCCCGGCGTGCGCCCGGAACGTGCTAACCTGGTAGCCGGCGAGAGGACCACCACGTGACGTTCAAGGTTGGCGAGACAGTCGTCTACCCGCACCACGGAGCAGCGCTCATCGAGGCTATCGAGACGCGCACGATCAAGGGTGAGGACAAGGTCTACCTCGTCCTCAAGGTCGCGCAGGGCGACCTGACCGTCCGGGTTCCCGCGGACAACGCAGAGATCGTCGGCGTCCGCGACGTCGTCGGTCAGGCCGGCCTCGACAAGGTCTTCGAGGTGCTCCGGGCACCGGCCGTCGAGGAGCCCACCAACTGGTCCCGGCGCTACAAGGCCAACCTGGAGAAGCTCGCCTCGGGCGACATCAACAAGGTCGGCGAGGTCGTCCGCGACCTCTGGCGGCGCGACAAGGAACGTGGCCTGTCCGCCGGTGAGAAGCGGATGCTGTCCAAGGCACGTCAGATCCTCGTGAGCGAGCTCGCGCTCGCCGAGGGGACCAACGAGGACAAGGCCGAGGCGATTCTCGACGAGGTCCTCGCTAGCTGATGACTGCCAGCTAGTCCGATGCCATCGACCGGCTCTGCGCCGGGGCCGGGCGCCAGCCCACCCCGGCGTCGTGCTGTACGGCGGACGCCCACCTTCGTCCTCGAGGCGCTGCGGTTCCTCGTGGTCGTGTTCTTCGCGGGTGCCGGCTACCAGGTCGGCAGCGGGGTCCACTCCTCCACGAAGGTGCTCGGCACCCTCAACGGGACGGCCGTCGGGCTGATCCTGGGCTCGGGCCTGGGCTACGTGCTCGGCGGTGTGCTCGGGCGCACCACCGCCTCGAGCGCGGAGACTGCGCGCACGCGGCTGCACGAGACCTCCGCCGAGGAGCTCATCGCCGGCGGGATGGGCGTCATCGGGGGCGTCCTGCTGGGGGCGGGCGTCGCGTGGCCGGTCTTCTTGCTCCGGCAGTCCTACCTTTCGTTCCCTTTGTTCGCGTTCGTCTGCGTGAGCCTCGGCTATGTCGGGTACCTCGTGGGGGCCTCCAAGCGCTCCGGGCTGCTGGCGCTGTTCGGTGAGGTGGCCGGCCTGGCGCCGCGCGAGGTGCCCGCCTCGGTGCTGCCCAGGGTGCTCGACACCTCGGTGGCGATCGACGGCCGCATCGTCGACGTGGTCCGCTCAGGGTTCCTGCACGGCACGTTCTGGGTGCCGACGCCGGTCCTCGGTGAGCTCCAGCACTTCGCCGATTCGCCCGACGACGCCCGGCGGGCCAAGGGCCGCCGCGGCCTGGAGGTGCTGGAGACCCTCAAGCGCGAGCCCGGTGTCGATCTCGAGGTCGTGGAGCTCGATGTGCCCGCGGTGCCCGAGGTCGACGGCAAGCTGGTGCGCATCTGCCTCGAGAGCGGCGCCGCGCTGCTCACCCTCGACACCAACCTCGCAAAGGCCGCTCACCTCGCCGGCGTGAAGGTCCTCAACCTGCACGCCCTGGCGCTCTCGCTCCGGCCGCCCGTCTCGGCCGGAGAGGACGTCACCGTCCACCTCCTCAAGCCCGGCACCGGGCCGGGGCAGGCGGTGGGGTATCTCGACGACGGCACCATGGTCGTCGTCGAGCAGGGCCGCCCCCAGCTCGGCCAGGACGTCACCGTCCAGGTCGGGAGCGTCGTCGTCACCGCCAACGGCCGCCTCGTCTTCGCCACACTGCCCGGCACGGTGCCGCGCACGCCGCGCCGGCGGACCCCCGGCCCGCCCGTCCCCGCCCCGTCTCCGCAGCCGTCTCAGCAACCGTGAAGGTGGCGGTCGTCGTCCCTGCAGCGGGGGTGGGGAGCCGGCTCGGGCCGGGCGCCCCCAAGGCGCTGCGCGAGCTTGCCGGGGAGCCGCTGCTGGTGCACGCGGTCCGGCGGTTGCGGGAGTGCCCGTCGGTGGGGTTGGTCGTCGTGGCGGCCCCGCCCGCCGACGTGGCCAGCGTCCAGGCGCTCGTCCCTGACGCCGTGGTCGTGGCAGGCGGCGCCGAGCGCCAGGACTCAGTCGCCGCCGGCCTCGCGGCGCTGCCGCCCGACGTCGAGCTCGTGCTGGTGCACGACGCCGCCCGCGCCCTCGTGCCGGTCGAGGTCGTCGAGGCCGTGGTGGCCGCCCTGCAGGCGGGCGCGCTGGCCGCCGTACCTGTCCTGCCGGTGGCCGACACCGTGAAGCAGGTCGCCGTCGACGGCACCGTCGTGCGTACGGTGCCGCGCTCGGACCTCCGGGCGGTGCAGACGCCGCAGGGATTCCGGCGGGCCGTCCTGGAGGCCGCCCATCGCACGGCGGGTGCTGCCGTGACCGACGACGCCGGGCTGGTCGAAGGTGCAGGGGTGACGGTCGTGACGGTGCCCGGGTCGCCGCTGGCGTTCAAGGTGACGACGCCGTTCGACCTGCTGGTCGCGGCGGCGGTGCTCCATGGCTGACCGGGTCGGGATCGGCACCGACGTGCACCCCCTCGAGGCGGGTCGGCCGTGCTGGGTCGCCGGGCTGCTCTGGGAGGGCGTCGACGGCTGCGCAGGCCACTCCGACGGCGACGTCGCGGTGCACGCCGTCTGCGACGCGCTGCTGTCCGCAGCGGGACTCGGTGACCTCGGCAGTGTGTTCGGCACGGATCGTCCGGAGCTGTCCGGTGCGTCCGGCGCGTCGATGCTGGCCGAGGTGCTGCGCCGCCTGGACGGCTGGGCGATCGCCAACGTCTCCGTGCAGGTCATCGGCAACACCCCCCGTCTCGGACCGCGCCGCGAGGAGGCCCAGCACGCACTCTCGGCCGCCCTCGGCGGTGCGCCGGTGTCGGTGAGCGCGACCACGACGGACGGACTCGGCCTGACCGGCCGCGGCGAGGGCCGGGCCGCGATCGCGACGGCTCTGCTCGCGCGCCTCTAGGCTTGCGGGAGTGACCCTTCGGCTCTACGACACGCGCACCCGGACCGTGGGGGAGCTGCAGCTGCAGCGGCCCGGCCACGTGGGCGTCTACGTCTGCGGGCCGACGGTCCAGGCGGCCCCGCACGTCGGTCACCTGCGCAGCGCCGTGGCGGTCGACGTCCTCCACCGCTGGCTGCTCGCGACCGGCCACCGCGTCACGTTCGTCCGCAACGTCACCGACGTCGACGACAAGATCATCCACGACGCCGGGCACCACGACGAGCCGTACTGGGCACTCGCGACCCGCATGACGAACGCCTTCACCAGGGCCTACGACGCCGTGCAGGTGCTGCCGCCGACGGTCGAGCCGCGCGTCACCGGGCACCTTCCGCAGATCGTCGCCCTCATCGAGCACCTCATCGACAACGGCACCGCCTACGAGAGCGGCGGCGACGTCTACCTGAGCGTCCAGGCCGTCCCGTCGTACGGCGAGATCAGCCATCAGGACCCGACCAAGCTCAAGCAGGGCGAGGCCGACGACTCGCTGAAGCGGGACCCGCTCGACTTCGCACTCTGGAAGGCAGCCAAGCCGGGCGAGCCACGGTGGTCGTCGCCGTGGGGTCCGGGTCGCCCCGGCTGGCACATCGAGTGCTCCGCGATGGCGGTCGAGTACCTCGGCACGTCGTTCGACATCCATGCCGGCGGGCTCGACCTGGTCTTCCCGCACCACGAGAACGAGAACGCCCAGTCGACGGCTGCGGGCCACGGCTTCGCGACGACCTGGGTGCACCACGGGCTCGTCACCGCCAAGGGCGGCGAGAAGATGAGCAAGTCGCTCGGCAACAGCGTGCTCGTCACGGAGGCGCTGAGCACCGTGCCCGCGCCGGTGCTGCGCTACGCGCTGGGCGCCGCGCACTACCGCTCGACGATCGAGTGGAGCGACCAGGTCGTCGGCGATGCCGCGGCGGCCTACGACCGGATCGCGACGTTCGTCCGCAATGCCACCGAGCTGACCGTCGGCGTCGCGCCGGTCCAGCAGCCCGGGTGGGAGGACTTCGCCGCGGCCCTCGACGACGACCTGGGCGTTCCACAGGCGCTCGCCGCCGTCCACAACGCCGTCCGGCGGGGCAACATCCAGCTCGCCGACCGGGAGCTACCGGGTCTGTCCGGCACGCTGGCCCTGGTACGGCGGATGCTCGGCGTGCTCTGCCTGGACCCGATCAGCGACTGGCCGTCCAGCGGGTCCTCGGAGCTGACCCCGGTCGTGGACGCTTTGGTGCGGCTGCTGGTCGAGACCCGGGCGCAGGCCCGCGAGCGCAAGGACTGGGCGCAGGCTGATGCCCTGCGCGACCGCCTCACCGAGGCCGGGATCGTGCTGGAGGACACCGCTGACGGCGTCCGTTGGAGGCTGACATGACCACCACCACCCGTCCTGTCCCCCGGAGATCAGCAGGCGATCGCCCGGGCGACGCGACGGCGTGTCGTCCCGGCAAGGGCCTGTGGATCACGCGGGGTGGACGGCTATGAGCAAGGGGGGGGTCGGCACGGGCGGGCAGGGGGGCCGCGGCAACAAGCCGGGGTCGCACCGCAAGGGCGCGGCCGCCGGGTCGGGTGGCAACAGCAAGCGCCGGCTCGAGGGGAAGGGCCCGACGCCGCCGGCCGAGGTCCGCACGGGCCACCCGAAGGCTCGCCGGGCGGCCGCGGCCGTCAAGCGGACAGCCGCCGGCAGGCCGGCCAAGCCGACGACCGGTACCCGCGGCACCGCCCCGGCGAAGGCCCGTGGCGCCAAGCCCAACCCGGACGCGCCGGAGACCATCTTCGGCCGCAACGTCGTCGTCGAGGCGCTCCGGACGAGAGTGCCCGCGACCGCGCTCTACGTCGCGCTCGGCAACGACAACGACGAGCGGATGACTGAGGCACTCTCGGTCGCCGGCAAGGCCGGCATCTCGATCCTCGAGATGAGCCGGGCCCAGATGGACAAGATGACCGGCGGGATGCTGCACCAGGGCATCGCCCTGCAGGTGCCGCCCTATGCCTACGAGCACGCCGACGACCTGCTCCGGCGGGCCCTCGAGGCACCAGCCCCGCTGGTGGTGGCCCTCGACGGCGTGACCGACCCCCGCAACCTCGGTGCTGTGATCCGCTCTGCCGCCGCGTTCGGCGCGCAGGGCGTCCTGCTCCCAGAGCGGCGCAGCGCAGGCATGACCGCGGCGGCCTGGCGCACCAGTGCGGGCGCCGCGGCCCGGCTCCCCGTGGCCCGGTGCACCAACCTCACCCGCACCCTGTCGTCGTACAAGGAGGCGGGTCTGTTCGTCGTCGGTCTCGACACGGCGGGCTCGGTGAGCCTGGACGATCTCGACGTCGCCACCGGGCCGCTGGTCGTCGTGGTCGGGTCCGAGGGCGACGGCCTGAGCAGGCTGGTCACGCAGACCTGCGACCTGACCGTGAGCATCCCCATGAGCGGGGTCACGGAGTCGCTCAACGCGGGGATCGCAGCGGCCGTCACGCTCGCCGAGGTGGCGCGCCGACGGCGGAAACACGGCTGATCCGTTCGGGTGCACCAGGTCACATCACAGGGGCGTCACCTTCTGTTTCCAGGTTCGTTGTGATCTGCAACACTGG
>JAWWOJ010000558.1:0-17145 GCA_033851885.1 Frankiales bacterium
GTGTGGAGCAGGTGGTTGGCCGCGGAGGACTCGGCCGCGGCGAGCAGCAGGCGTTCGAACGCGGCTGTCGCATCGGCCGCGTCGAGGGCGTCCAGGACCTTGTCGGTGAAGGCGTCGACCCGCACCCCGGCGACGGCGGCCACCAGCGCGTCCTTGGTGGGCCAGCAGCGGTAGACCGTGGCCTTGCCGACCCCGGCCCGGGCGGCGACCTCGTCGATGCCGGCCTGCAGGCCACGCTCGGCGAACACCTCCCGCGCGGCGTCCAGTACCCGCTCGGCGTTGCGGACCGCGTCCGCGCGCACCCTCATGCTCGGTCACCGGCGAGCGCCGGATCGGGCAGCAGGCTCGCGGCACCCATCTCCTCGCCGACGCGGACGTGCGCGGTCCTCGACGCCGGCACCAGGAACGCCAGCACCGCCGCCAGCCCGGACACGACAGCGCAGATGACGAAGGCGGTGGTGTACCCGCTGTCGGTCGCGAACCCAGCGGTGATCGAGGAGGCGACGACCACGGCGGTGACCTGCGTGCCGACCGAGCTGCCGACCGAGCGGACCACGGCGTTGAAGCCGGTGGCCTGACCGGTCTGGTGCATGGGGACCGCAGCGACGATCAGGTTCGGCATCGCGGAGAACGCGAAGGCGATGCCGGTGGACACCAGGAAGAACCAGCTGAGGATCGCGGCGTCCGAGCCGTGGAACGCGGCCAGCATGGCGAGACCGACGGCGGTCATCAGCGCACCGAACGCCAGCGAGATGCGGTGGCCGTACCTGGTGCCGAGCATGCCGGACACCGGGCCGAACAGCAGCATCGCGAGCGATCCGGGGAGCATCAGCAGCCCGGCGTGGGTCGCGGTCGCGCCGAACCCGTAGCCGGTCGTCCTGGGGGCCTCGACCAGCTGCGGGACGAGCACATACGCACCGAACATGCCGAACCCGACCAGCAGCGTCGCGAGGTTGGTGACCAGGACCGGCGGGCGTCGCAACGTGGTCACGTCGACCAGCGGCTCGGTGGTCCGGCTCTGCACCCGGAACCAGAAGCCGAGCACGACGAGTCCCCCGACGATCATCGCGAGGGTCCGCGGGTCGCTGAAGCCCCAGGTGCGGCCCTGCGAGACGCCGACCAGGCTGAGGACGAGGGCGACGCTGAGCAGCAGCGCCCCGGGAAGGTCGAGCCGTCCGGGCTGCCGGACCGGCGACTCGGGGACGAGCAGCTGGATCGACACGACCGAGATGGCCGACGCGATCGCGCCCAGCCAGAAGATCGAGGCGTAGCCGAGCGCGTCGACCATCGCACCGCCGAGCAGCAGGCCGACGCCACCACCGATGCCGAGGGTCGAGGAGACGAACCCGATCGCGCTGCCGACCTTCTCAGGCGGGAACTCGTCGCGCAGGATGCCGAACACCAGCGGGAACATCCCGCCCGCGATGCCCTGGACCACCCGGCCCACGATGATCCAGCTGATGTCGCCGGCGAGCGCCGAGATGACGTTGCCGACGGCGAACGCCGCGACGGACAGCACCAGCATGCGGCGCTTGCCGACCATGTCGCCGAGCCGCCCGACGAGCGGGGTGAAGACCGCTGCGGCGAGCAGGTACGACGTCAGCAGCCACGTCACCGAGCTCGCCGAGCTGTGCAGCTCCCTGACAATGTCGGTGAAGGCCGGGACGAGCATCGTCTGCGCAAGCGAGTACGCCAGCGTCGGCAGGGTCAGGACGAGCAGCGTGCGCTGCGGATGGGGACGGTTCAGGGTCACGGAGACACGCTAACGGTGAAACGGACTGGATGGTCCGTTTCCCGGTAGGGCGTCGGTCACAGCCCCGCCTACGCTTGCCGCCGTGGTCCTGGTCCGTCGGCTCTCCCTGCTCGCCCTCGGGCTGCAGATGCTCCTTGTCGTGTCGGGGACCGCTGTCCGCGTGACCGGCTCCGGGCTCGGCTGCCCGACCTGGCCGCGGTGCACGGGCGGATCGCTGACCAACACGGCGGCGCTGGGGTCGCACGGCTCCATCGAGTTCGGCAACCGGCTGCTCGCGGTGGTCATGGAGGCCGTCGGCATCGCGCTCGTCCTGGCGGTGCGGCGGTACGCCCCGCAGCACACCCGGCTCGCCCTGGTCCAGGCCGCGGTCGTCCCCCTTCAGGCCGTGATCGGCGGCCTGCTGGTGCTGAGCGGCCTCAACCCCTACGTCCTGATCCTGCACTTCCTCACCAGCTTCCCGCTGGTCTTCGCCGCTGCTGCCCTGCTGCGCAGGCTGTCCCCCGCGCCCGAACCGCACCCCCTCCTGCAGAAGCTGTCCGCGGCAGCGGTGCTGGCGACCGCAGTGGTCCTCGTCCTCGGGACGCTCGTCACCGGGACGGGCCCGCACGCGGGCGACCCGAAGGTCGACCGGCTCCCGTTCAGCCCCCGCACCGTGACGCAGCTGCACGCGGACGGGGTGTGGCTGCTCAGCGGCCTCGTGCTCGCCACCGTGGTGGTGGCGTGGCGCTCGTCGTACCGGCGGTGGGCGCTGGGACTGCTCGCTCTCGTCGTGGCGCAGGCCGGCGTGGGCTACTGGCAGTACTTCACCGGCGTGCCCGCCGGACTGGTCGCGGTGCATGTTGCCCTGGCGACCACGGTGTTCACCGTCGCGAGCTGGCTCGCGCTGTCCACACCCGCACGGCCCTCGCGTAGCGAGCAGCCGACCCTGGCGCGTGCCGCAGGAACAGCGACGGCTCGGTGACCTCGAGCTCGATCAGCAGCGGCCCGGGCAGCACGTCGGCTCGGGCGTAGAGCAGCTCGTCGCCCCAGCCCCGGACCACCGCCACCACCTGCTCCGCGAGGGCGACCTCCTCCGCCGAGGGCTCCCGTGGCGACATCGTCCAGCTCCCGAGCTCGGCCTCGCCCGCCCCCTTGGTGAGCACGGCGGACTTGCGCGCGCCGTGCGACACCGCACCGCCGAAGACCAGCACCGACGTCTCGCCCGCGTCCTCCACGGCAGCGATGTAAGGCTGGACCATGACGGTCTTGCCGAGGGCGTGCAACCGTGACACGAGCTCGGCGGCAGAGCTGTCACAGGCTTCGTACGCCGCGGTGTCCCGTGCTCCCGCTGAGATGGAGGGCTTGACGACGAACGGGTGGTCGGGCGGGGTGAACGGATCTCCCGGCTCGACCCAGGTGGTCGGCACGACCGGGATGCCTGCCTGAGCGAGCCGGCGGAGGTAGGTCTTGTCGGTGTTCCAGGCGACGACCCGGGCGGCGTTGGCGAGTCGGGGCACGCGCCGCGTCCAGGCGAGGTAGTCCTCGCGCCGGTCCCAGTAGTCCCAGGTGTTGCGGATCACCGTCAGGTCGTAGGCCTCCCAGTCGACCGACGGGTCGTCCCACACGCAGATGTCGACCTCCAGGCCCTCGGCCGCAAGGGCCGCCAGCAGCTCAGGTCCGTCCTCGTCGAGCTGCGGCCACACCGAGCACGTCGCCAGCGCGACCCTCACCGCCGTCAGACGAGCTGGTCGACAGCGACAGCGAGGAACAGCAGCGCGAGGTAGGTGATCGAGTAGTGGAACAACCGCATCGGCTTGACGGCGGCACCGGAGCGCACCTCGCGCTGCAGGGCGTGCGCCTCTCGCAGGAAGGCGGCACCGAGCACGACGGCCGAGACGAGGTAGACGGGCCCGGAGGCGTCGAGGGCCAGCAGCCCGCTCGTCAGCACCATCGCCCAGGAGTACCAGACGATGCGGCGGGCGACCGTCTGCGGCGTCGCCACCACCGGCAGCATCGGCACCGAGGCGCGCGCGTAGTCGTCCTTGAACTTCATGGCGAGCGCCCAGAAGTGCGGCGGGGTCCAGAAGAAGATGACGAGGAAGAGCACGACGGCTGCCCACGACAGGCTGTCGGTGACCGCCGACCAGCCGATCAGCACCGGCATGCAACCCGCGGCGCCGCCCCAGACGATGTTCTGCGAGGTGCGGCGCTTGAGGATCATCGTGTAGACGCAGACGTAGAACGCGATGGCAGCGTCCGCGAGCAGTGCGCTGAGCAGGTTCGTGGTGAGTCCGAGCTCGAGGGTCGCCAGCACCCCCAGCGCCAGTCCGAAGACCAGCGCCGCGTTCGGGGTGACCGTGTGCTTCGCCAGCGGGCGGCGTGACGTGCGGTGCATGACGACGTCGATGTCGCGGTCCCACCAGCAGTTCAACGCGTTGGCACTGCCGGCCGCGAGCGAGCCACCTACCAGGGTGGCCGCGGTGAGACCCCAGCCGGGCCAGCCGCGCGCGGCCAGGACCATGGTCGGGATGGTCGTGACGAGCAGCAGCTCGATGATGCGCGGCTTGGTCAGCGCGACATAGGCACCGACCTGCCCCCGCGCACGTGCCAGCCCAGTGACCGTGGGGACGGCAGTCGGCGTCGTCTCCGCCAGGCTCGTCACAGGGCGAAACTCTAGCGGCACGTCCCCTGCGCGTCCTGCCGCGGGCCGGTTGGAGGCCCGGAGGGCGGGAAGCCTCCAGAGATCCGCCAGGGATAGGGTCGAGAGCGAGATCAAGCACCGAGGGGAACCCCGTTGAGCCAGCTGTCATGGACCGACCTGGACAAGCGCGCCGTGGACGTCATCCGCGCGCTGGCGATGGACGCCGTCGAGGTGGCTGGGTCCGGTCACCCCGGCACGGCGATGAGCCTCGCTCCCGCCGCTTACCTGCTGTTCCAGCGCCATCTCCGGCATGATCCGAGCGACCCGCACTGGGTCGGCCGCGACCGCTTCGTGCTGTCCTGCGGACACTCGAGCGTGACGCTGTACATCCAGCTGCTGCTCAGCGGCTACGGGCTGCAACTCGACGACCTCAAGCACCTGCGCCAGTGGGGATCGCTCACCCCGGGCCACCCCGAGCACGGCCACACCGCCGGGGTCGAGACCACGACCGGCCCACTCGGCCAGGGCGTCGGCAACGCCGTCGGCATGGCCATGGCCGCCCGTCGCGAACGCGGTCTGCTGGACCCCGAGGCACCCGCCGGCGAGTCCGTCTTCGACCACGACGTCTACTGCATCGCCTCCGACGGCGACCTCGAGGAGGGGGTGTCCTCGGAGTCCAGCTCACTCGCCGGCACCCAGCGCCTGGGCAACCTGCTGCTCATCTGGGACGACAACCACATCTCGATCGAGGACGACACCAACATCGCCTTCACCGAGGACGTCTGCCTGCGCTACGAGGCCTACGGCTGGCACGTCCAGCGGGTCGACTGGCTCGGCAAGGACGGCACCTACAAAGAGGACGTGGCAGCCCTCGACAAGGCCATCACCGCGGCCAAGGCCGTCACCGACCGGCCTTCGTTCATCGCGCTCCGCACCATCATCGGCTGGCCGGCTCCGACCAAGCAGGGCACCGGCAAGGCCCACGGGTCCGCCCTCGGCGCCGAGGAGATCGCCGCCACCAAGAAGATCCTCGGCCTCGACCCCGACCAGGCCTTCATCCTCCCCGACGACGTGCTGTCGCACGCCCGCGAGGTCGTGCAGCGGGGCCGCGAGACGCACGCCGCGTGGCAGGAGCGGTTCGACGCCTGGGCACCGGGCAACCCCGAGAGCGTCGCCCTGCTGGAGCGGATGCAGACCCGCACCCTGCCGGCGGGCTGGACGGATGCGCTCCCGTCGTTCACCGCCGACCAGAAGGGGCTGGCGACCCGCAAGGCCTCCGGCGAGGTGCTCAGCGCGCTGGCCCCCGTCCTCCCCGAGCTCTGGGGTGGCTCCGCCGACCTCGCGGAGTCCAACAACACGACGCCCAAGGGCGCGCCGAGCTTCCTGCCGCAGGACCGCCAGACCAAGGAGTTCAGCGGCGGTCCTTACGGCCGGGTGCTGCACTTCGGCATCCGCGAGCACGCCATGGGCGCGATCATGAACGGCATCACGCTGCACGGCGGGACCCGGGTCTACGGCGGCACGTTCCTCGTGTTCTCCGACTACATGCGTGGGGCGGTGCGCCTGGCCGCCCTCATGAAGCTGCCCGTCACCTACGTCTGGACGCACGACTCCATCGGGCTCGGCGAGGACGGCCCGACGCACCAGCCCGTCGAGCACCTGTCGGCACTGCGGGCGATCCCCGGCCTCGACGTCGTCCGGCCCGCCGACGCCAACGAGACCGTCGCGGCCTGGGCCACGGTCCTCAACCACACCGACCGGCCGGCCGCGTTCGCGCTGACCCGGCAGAACGTCCCGACCCTCGACCCGGCGAAGACCACCGGCGTCGCCAAGGGCGGCTACGTCCTCGAGGACGCCTCCGACGGGCAGCCCGACGTCATCATCGTGGCGACCGGTTCGGAGGTGCAGATCGCCCTCGCGGCCCGTGAGACCCTCGAGGCCGAGGGCACCACGACGCGGGTCGTCTCGATGCCCTGCGTCGAGTGGTACGAGGAACAGGACCAGGCCTACCGTGACACCGTCCTGCCGCCCACGGTGAAGGCCCGCGTCTCGATCGAGGCGGGCGTCGCCCAGTCGTGGTGGAAGTATCTCGGCGAGGCCGGCGTCCCCTTGTCGCTCGAGCACTTCGGCGCCTCCGCGCCGTACCAGAGCCTGTACGAGCAGTTCGGGCTCACTGCAGACCGTGCCGTCGCCGCGGCGCACGCCTCGCTGGCCAAGCTCGGTCAGACCAAGGGCTCGACCACTGGCAACTAGGAGGCCATCCCATGACTGACCCCATGACCGACCCACTGGCAGAGCTGTCCGCGGCAGGAGTCGCGGTCTGGCTGGATGACCTCTCGCGGGAGCGGCTGCGCTCCGGCAACCTCGCGGACCTGGTCTCGACGAAGCACGTCGTGGGTGTCACGACCAACCCGTCGATCTTCCAGAAGGCGCTGTCCGACGGCGCCGCCTACGACTCGCAGGTGAAGGACCTGGCGCTCCGCGGCGTCGACCTGGGCGAGGCGGTGCGTGCCCTGACGACCTACGACGTCCGCTGGGCCTGCGACGTCCTGAGGCTGCGCTACGACGCCAGCGACGCCGTGGACGGCCGGGTGTCGATCGAGGTCGACCCGCGGCTGGCCGCGGACACCGACCGCACGGTCGCCGAGGCCGAGGCGCTCTGGTGGCTCGTCGACCGCCCGAACCTCTACATCAAGATCCCGGCCACGCTCGAGGGACTCCCCGCGATCACCGAGGTCCTCGCGCACGGCATCAGCGTCAACGTCACGCTCATCTTCGGCATCGAGCGCTACCAGGCCGTGATGGACGCGTTCCTGGCCGGCCTGGAGCAGGCGCAAGCAGGCGGCCACGACCTGACCAGGATGGCGTCGGTGGCGAGCTTCTTCGTCAGCCGGGTCGACAGCGAGGTCGACAAGCGGCTCGGCAAGGACCACCCCCTGCGAGGCAAGGCCGCCATCGCCAACGCGCGGCTCGCCTACCAGGCCTACGAAGAGGTCTTCGGCGGCGCGCGATGGAAGGCGCTCGAGGCCGCCGGCGCCAAGCCGCAACGACCGTTGTGGGCGTCCACCGGCGTGAAGGACCCGGCCTACCGCGACACCATGTACGTCGAGGAGCTGGTCGCTCCCGGCACGGTCAACACGATGCCGCAGGCCACACTCGAGGCCGTGGCGGACCACGGCGCCATCCGGGGCGACACCGTCACCGGCTACTACGCCGAGGCCAGGCAGGCCTTCGACGATCTGAAGTCGGCGGGCATCGACATGGTCGACGTCACCGACGTCCTCGAGAAGGAGGGCGTGCAGAAGTTCGAGGACTCCTGGGCGGAGCTCCTCGAGTCGGTCACGGACCAGCTCGCCAAGGCGCGGCCGTGATCGTCTCGGTCACGGTCAACGGCGACGGCCTCCGCGAGCACCAGAGCAAGGCCCTGGAGGCGTTGCGGCGCGACGACGTACCCACCCGGCTGCTCACCCACGACCCGACGCTCTGGGGTCCGGACGCCGAGCAGGAGGCTCGCATCCGGTTGGGCTGGCTCGACGCGGTGGACGTGTCCTGGAAGCTGATCCCCGAGCTGTTGAAGCTCCGGGACGCGCTGCGGGAGGAGGGCATCGACCACGTCGTCCTGTGCGGCATGGGAGGCAGCTCGCTCGCCCCCGAGGTGATCTGCAAGACCGCCGAGGTCGAGCTCACCGTGCTCGACTCGACGCATCCCGACCAGGTGCGGTCGGCCCTCGCCTGCGACCTGGCCAAAACCGTGGTCGTGGTGTCGAGCAAGAGCGGCGGCACCCTCGAGACCGACAGCCAGCGGCGCTCGTTCGTCGAGGCTTTCACGGCCGCCGGCATCGACGCGAAGCAGCGGGTCGTCGTGGTCACGGACCCGGGCTCGTCCCTCGAGCAGCTGGCCCGTGACGAGGGCTACCGCGCGGTGTTCCTCGCGGACCCCCACGTCGGGGGTCGCTACAGCGCGCTCACGGCCTTCGGGCTGGTGCCGTCCGCCCTCGCCGGGGCCGACGTCGAGCTGCTGCTCGACCAGGCCTACTCCTTTGCCACCCACCTGTCCGACGACGACAACACCGGCCTGCAGCTGGGCGCCGCCCTCGGCGCAGACGGCCGGGACAAGATCGCCATCGATGCGCAGGCCTCTCCCCTGGCGGGCTTCGGCGACTGGGCGGAGCAGCTCATCGCGGAGTCCACGGGCAAGCTCGGCAAGGGTCTGCTCCCAGTCGTCGTCGAGCCCGATGCCCCCGAGGCCGAGTGGCCCGCTGACGACATTCACGTCATCCGGATCCTCGGTGAGACGCCGCCCGTAGGCACCAGCGTCACCGGCAACCTCGGACAGCAGTTCCTCGCCTGGGAGTACGCCGTGGCCGTCTCCGGCCGGCTGCTCGGCATCGACCCGTTCGACCAGCCCGATGTCGAGAGCGCCAAGAAGGCAGCCCGCGGACTGCTCGACCAGCAGCCCGAACCGCAGGCTCCGGCCTTCACCGACGGCAACGTGGAGGTCTACGCCACCGACGGTCTGCTCAACGGCCAGGCGACGGTCCATGGAGCGGTCGCGCAGCTGCTGTCCGCCGTACCAGGCAACGGGTACCTCGCCGTCATGGCCTACCTCGACCGGTTACGGGACGCCCGGCTGCACGCCATCCGGCCGGCATTGGCGAAGCGCATCCAGCGGCCCGTGACGTTCGGCTGGGGCCCGCGGTTCCTGCACTCCACCGGGCAGTACCACAAGGGCGGGCCGCCGATCGGCGTCTACCTGCAGATCACCGGCCATGTGCTGACCGACCTGCCGATCCCGGGCCGGGAGTTCAGCTACGGCACGCTGATCACGGCACAGGCCGCCGGCGACGGCAAGGTGCTCGCCGACCACGGCCGCCCGGTGCTTCGCCTGCACCTCAAGCACGGCAAGGGCCTGAGCGAGATCCTGAAGGTCCTCACGTGACCAACCCGCTGCGCGACCCGCGCGACCGCAGGCTGCCGCGGGTCCCCGGCCCCTGCGCGCTCGTGGTGTTCGGCGTCACCGGCGACCTCGCCCGCAAGAAGCTCATCCCGGCGGTCTACGACCTTGCCAACCGGGGTCTGCTCCCGCCCGGCTTCGTGCTGCTCGGCTTCGCCCGCCGCGACTGGGGCGACGGCGACTTCGAGCAGATCGCCAGGGAGGCCGCGAGGAAGGGCGCCCGCACCGGCTGGCGCGAGGAGGTCTGGCACCGCATTGCCGAGGCGACGAAGTTCCTGCCGGGCTCGTTCGACGACGACGACGCCTTCGACCAGCTCGCCCAGCTACTCAAGGACCTCGACGAGTCGCACGGCACCGACGGCAACGCCGCCTTCTACCTGTCGATCCCGCCCAACGCCTTCCCGACCGTGCTCAAGCAGATGGAACGCACGGGGATGGCCGACAACGAGCAGACCAACAGCTGGCGCCGGGTGGTCGTCGAGAAGCCGTTCGGCCACGACCTGGCGTCGGCGATCGAGCTCAACCGGCTCGTCGACGAGGTGTTCACCGCCGACGACGTGTTCCGCATCGACCACTACCTCGGCAAGGAGACGGTGCAGAACCTGCTCGCCCTGCGCTTCGCCAACGAGCTGTTCGAGCCGATCTGGAACTCCCACCACATCGACTCGGTGCAGATCACCATGGCAGAGGACGTCGGCATCGAGAGCCGGGCCGGGTTCTACGAGGGCACCGGCGCCGCCCGCGACGTCCTGCAGAACCACCTGCTGCAGCTGCTCGCGCTGACGGCCATGGACGAGCCCGTCCACTTCGACGCCGGGGCGCTGCGAGCCGAGAAGATCAAGGTCCTCAACGCGGTGCGCCTTCCGAAGGAGCTGGCCGGCTATGCCGTCCGCGGCCAATACGACCAGGGCTGGCTCGCCGGCGAACGTGTGAAGGGCTACCAGGCCGAGGAGGGCGTCAAGCCCCACTCGACCACCGAGACGTTCGCGGCCATCCGGCTCGACGTCGACACCCGGCGCTGGGCGGGCGTGCCGTTCTACCTGCGCACCGGCAAGCGGCTGCCCCGCCGGGTCACCGAGATCGGCATCATCTTCAAGAAGGCCCCCCATCTGCCGTTCGCGCAGAACGACACCGAGGAGCTCGGCGCCAACCAGCTCGTCGTACGGGTCCAGCCCGACGAGGGAGTCACCTTGCGGTTCGGCTCCAAGGTCCCTGGTACGACGATGGAGGTCCGCGACGTCGCGATGGACTTCCTCTACGGCGAGGCCTTCACGGAGAACTCGCCGGAGGCCTACGAGCGGCTGCTGCTCGACGTGCTGCTCGGCGACGCCGCCCTCTTCCCCCGCAACGAGGAGGTCGAGGCGTCGTGGCGCATCATCGACCCGATCGAAGAGCTGTGGGCGCATCAGAACGAGCAGAGCGGGGGGCCGGAGCTGTACCGCGCCGGCGAGTGGGGCCCGCGAGGCGCCGACGAGATGCTGGCCCGTGACGGACGCGCGTGGAGGCGGCCCTGATGACAGCTCTGTGGGACACCTCGGGGTCCGCCGTCATCAAGGCGCTGGCCGCCGAGCGCCGCGCGGCCGGCTCGGTCTCCTCCGGCCTCGCGCTCACGCTCGTGGCAGTGGTCGACGAGAAGCTGGTCGCGGAGGCGGAGCAGGCAGCCACCGCGGCGGCCGCGCAGCATCCGTGCCGGCTGCTCGTCGTCGTACGCCGCCGTCCTGACGCGCCGGAGCCGCGCCTCGACGCCGAGGTGTCGGTCGGCGGCCGGCTCGGCCCCGGCGAGGCCGTCGTCATGCGGATGTACGGACGGCTCGCGCTTCATGCCGAGTCGGTCGTGCTCCCGCTGCTGGCGCCCGACGCGCCCGTGGTGACCTGGTGGTTCGGCGAGCCGCCGCACCTCATCGCACACGACCCGCTCGGCGTCATCGCCGACCGCCGGATCACGGACACCGCCGCCTCCGTCGACCCGCTCGCCGCCCTGCGGATGCGGGCCGACGACTATGCCCCGGGCGACACCGACCTCGCGTGGGCACGCACCACGCTGTGGCGGTCGCTGTGCGCCTCGGCCTACGACTCGCTGTCCGGCGCGCCCCGTGCCGTCACGGTGAGCGGTGAGGCCAGCAACCCGTCACGTGCCCTGCTCGCGGGCTGGCTCGAGCGTCGGCTGGGCGTGCCGGTCGGCACCGAGGACAGCGACGGGCCCGGCGTCACCGGCGTGGTCCTGCAGGTCGGTGACGACACCGTCCGCATCGAGAGGTCGGACGGCCGCACCGCCAACCTGTCCCGCACCGGTCAACCGGACCGGGCGATGCCGCTCCCCCGCCGCGACCTCGGCGACCTGCTCGCCGAGGAGCTCCGCCGGCTCGATGCCGACGATACCTACGCCGAGTCGCTGGAGACGGTCACCGGGTTCAGCGCGCTCTCCGACCGGCCCGCCAAGCGGACCCACGTGTGGCAGGACCCGATGGAGACCTCCGAGCCCGACCCGGCGCTGACGACCACGTGAGCGGCCTGACGGTGGTCGTCCACCGCGACGCCACCGTGCTGGCCGAGGCAGTGGCAGCGCGGCTGCTGACCCGGCTGGTCGACGCGCAGGCCCAGCGCGGCCGCGCGTCGGTCGTCCTGACGGGGGGCGGCATCGGCATCGCCTCGCTGGAGGCGGTGCGACGGGCACCCGCGCGCGCCGCGGTCGACTGGCGTCGCGTCGACGTCTGGTGGGGCGACGAGCGCTTCGTGCCCGCCGACTCCGAGGAGCGCAACGACGTGCAGGCTCGGCGGGCGCTGCTCGACAGCCTCGACCTCGATCCGGCCCGGGTCCACCCGATGGGTGCGCTCGGCGGGCCCGACGGGGACGAGGCCGACGCGGCCGCGCAGCGCTACGCCGACGAGCTGCTCGCCGCGGCGGCCGACGACCACGAGGTTCCGCTGTTCGACGTGCTGCTGCTCGGCATGGGCCCGGAGGGACACATCGCCTCGATCTTCCCGGAGTCGCCGGCCGCGTACGACGAGCGGACCGTCATCGGGGTGCACGGCTGCCCCAAGCCACCGCCCACCCGCATCACGCTCGGCTTCCCCGCGATTCGGGAGGCCCGCGAGGTCTGGGTCATCGCCGCCGGTGCGGAGAAGGCCACCGCGGCGGCGATGGCACTCGGCGGAGCCGGCCAGGTGCAGGTCCCGGCGGCCGGCGGCCGCGGTCGCTCGCAGACCCTGTGGCTGCTCGACGAACCCGCCGCCTCGACGCTCCCCCGCGGGCTGCGCCGCCTCTAGCGCGCGGGGCGGCGGCGAAGGCCCAAGCCGATGAGCAGCAGGGCACCCGCCAACCACGGCAGGGTCGTCTCGAGACCGGTCGCGGCCAGTCCACCGCCCGCGCCGATCGGCGTGGACGGCTTGGTCACCGGCGTGGTGACGCGCGTCGCCACGGGCGTGGCCGTCCGGCCGAGCAGCGTGAAGTCGAACGTGGGCGCGTTGTCGGCCGGGTAGAGGTAGTTCTGCGTGGTGGCGACGCCGTTGACCGACGTGCTGGTCGAGACGTCGGCGAACGACGCGGCGTAGCCGTCGTAGAACCGGGTCCCCGGCACCGCCTTCTCGAGCATGGGGCGCTGTCCCGGTCCCTGCGGCCCGTGGATCGACTGCAGCAGCTTCGAAGGGACGCGGAACGAGATGGTGCCCTTGGCCTGGTCGACGGTGACGTTGTCCCCGAGCGGCGTGCCGCCGCTGTAGGTCTCGATCGTCCCGCCGGCGGTGCGACCCGTGACGTAGCCGTCGAACCCGCCGGAGAACCCGGCACCCGGCGCCCAGTGCAGCGAGACGGCGGCCGGCTGGTAGCCGTTGACCCACCGGAACATCCAGACGAGCCCGATCGCGGGATTGTTGTCGGACAGCGCCTGCTGCAGCGCGGCATCCGACAGGTCGCTGAGCTTCAGGGTCACCTTGAACGCGTTGATGCTGGGTACGACGGCGACCGACCGCAGGTCGAGAGCCTTGCTGTTGACCGACGGCAGCGTCCTCGTCAGGACCGCGGAGTACTGCGACAGCGCATCACCGGCCGGGTCGGTGGTGCCGCGCGAGACGACGGGACGGACCGGCCGTACGGTGCCGCCGCCGTTGCTCGGACCGCCCGACTGGACGAGGACCGTCGGCTGGGAGACATAGCCGGCAGCGTCGTCGGGGCGCTTGCCTGCGTTGCTGTAGACGATGTTGAGCCGGCCACTCTTGCGGTTGTACTCCATCGTGAAGTAGTCGACGAGGCTGCGGTCGCCGGCCGGGACGGACAGGTCGCAGCCCAGCCCGTTGAGGCAGATCGAGTCGTAGTGGAACGGGTGCGTCGTCGCCTTCACCTGGTCGAAGTGCGGGTGCGCCGACAGCGCGTCGACGCTCTGGCTGACGTAGACGTTCCAGGTCGCCTTGAAGGTGCCCTGGTTGGGGTCTCCGACGCTCTCGGTGCCGTAGTAGGCGATCGCCACGCGGCCGGGCAGCCCGCTCGCGGCGACCCAGGGCATGACGGTGGTGCTGACGCCCTCTCTGTTGACCCGCACCTTCGGGTTGCTCGCCGCCTGCTTGCCTCCGGTGCAGCTGCCGAACTTCGAGACCGGCAGCGTCACGAGGTAGGTGGCGCGGTCGCCGCCGGTCTCGGTGTAGGTGCCGTAGATGTTGCCGGCGTCGTCGTTGTCGGCGCCGACGAAGCCCGCGGTCGGCGGGACGCCGGCGTCCGCGAGCACGCAGGTCGTGAAGCTCTTGCCGGAGTCGCGGCTCACGGCGAGCTTCAGCTTGCTCCCGGACGCATACGGGAAATAGACGACGCCCTGCGTCGCGGTGCTCTTGCCGGGCGGGGTGAAGGCACGGATCTGGCCGATGCGGCCGGCCTCGTCCGCGGCCTGCACGCCGGGCGTGTCGTAGGTCAGCCCGGCGTCGGTCGACTTCTGCACGACCTTGTTGAGCGCCTGCTGGTTGTAGGTGAAGAAGGCGGTCTTGTCGTCGAGGAAGGCGATCCACTGGCGGTCGACGCCGGGCACCGACTCGCTGACCGGCGACACCTGGATCGTGCGCCCCACATCCGCCGACGTGGCCGTCGAGAAGTTGGTGAGCGGCCCGAGTCCGGCGTACGCGAGGGCGTACTTGCCCTGCGCGTTCTTCTTGACGGCCGTCGCGAGGGCACAGTCACCGCCGCCCTCGCCGCCGGAGATCTGCCCGCGAGGCGGTTGCCCCAGCAGGTGGAACTGGTTGCCGCCATCGGTGGAGACGTTGGCGTAGTCGGCGATGTTGGAGAACCCGGACGGCCCGCAGGTGTAGATGTTGCCGTCGCGGTCGGTGGTGACGGCCGGCTCGCCGATGTCGCGCTGGACGTCGCTCGGGGTGCTCGCGCCGAACGCGAGCCCCTTGCTGACGGTCGGGAGGCCGGCGACCTTCACCGGCGTGGTCGCGGTCAGGGTCGCGGTGCCCGTGTAGGCCTGCGGCAGGCTGTTGACGAAGCCGCACGCGACGGCGGTGTAGGTCCCGGCGGCCGGGTCGTTGATGACGACCTGCTCGGTCGGCGAGCCGCCGTCGGAGTCACCGACGTCACTGCCGTCCGGTGCGAGCAGGGTCAGCACCTGGTCGCTCACCGTCTCGCTGCCCGGTGGCGTCCAGGCGATCTTCACCGAGAGCGCGAGCTTGAGGGCAGCAGCGGCCGCGGGGACCCGGATGGCGAGGGCGTGCTGGTCGTCGGTGCCGGGGACGGTGCACGCGCTCTGCGGATTGCTCCCGACCGGGATGGTGCCGGTCCACGCCACCGAGGTGGTGCGGCCGGCGACAGTCGGTGCCGTCAGCGTCTGGCTCGGCGGGCTGGAGGCGGTCGCGACGCTGACGGCCACCCCGCCCAGGAGCGCGGCGGCGGCGATCAGGGCGAGCGAGCGGGAGTGCATAGGAGCACTTTCGGCACGAGACGGGCGATCCCTGCCCGTCCGATACCGACGATCGGGCGGGGGCTACTTGCCGCGCAGGCGGGCGAGGGCCTCCTGGAGGATGGCCTCGCCGTCGGCCTCGTTGCGCCGCTCGCGCACGTAGGCCAGGTGGGTCTTGTAGGGCTCGGTCTTCGGGGGCGCGGGGGGCGCCTCCTTGTCCCGACCGGCCGGGAAGCCGCAGCGCGGGCAGTCCCAGGTCTCGGGGACAGCGGCGTCCTCGGCGAACGACGGCCGGGTCTCGTGCTTGTTGGCGCACCAGAAGCTGACCCGACGACGCGGGGCTGCCTCGCCGCGCTCCGCCTCGCCCATCGGGCCGGCGCCGACACGGCTGCCTCGGATCGCGTTGCCGCCTGCCACGTGGAACTCCCCTCAGGACCTACTGCTTCGAGCAGCAGTCTAGCGGGGCGATCAGCTGGCGGGCTTGAGGAGCAGGCCGAGCGCGACGATGCAGGTGAACCAGACCAGGCCGCAGACGATCGTGAGGCGGTCCAGGTTCTTCTCCACGACGGCGCTGCCGCCCAGCGAGGAGGACACGCCGCCGCCGAACATGTTCGACAGGCCGCCGCCCTTGCCCTTGTGGAGCAGGACCAGGACGACCATGCCGAGGCTGGCGACCATCAGCAGGAAGCACAGGAAGGTGATCATCAGACGAGTACGCGTTCCTCGGGAAAGTGACAGGCCACCTCGTGGCCAGGCTGGAGCTGGACCAGCGGCGGCTCGACCTGCTTGCAGATGGCCTGGGCCTTCCAGCAACGCGTGTGGAACCGGCACGCCGGCGGCGGGTTCAGAGGAGAGGGTACGTCACCGGTGAGCAGGATGCGCTCGCGCTTGCTCTCCTTGACCGGGTCCGGCACGGGTACGGCCGACAGCAGCGCGTGGGTGTAGGGGTGCATCGGGTGCTCGTAGAGCGAGACCCGGTCGCCGATCTCGACGATCTTGCCGAGGTACATGACCGCGACGCGGTCCGAGATGTGGCGCACGACCGAGAGGTCGTGGGCGATGAAGACGTAGGTGAGGTCGAACTCGTCCTGCAGGTCGTCGAGCAGGTTGATGACCTGCGCCTGGATCGACACGTCGAGCGCCGAGACCGGCTCGTCGCAGACGATCAGCTTGGGCCGCAGGGCGAGCGCGCGGGCGATGCCGATGCGCTGCCGCTGTCCCCCGGAGAACTCGTGCGGGTAGCGGTTGTAGTGCTCAGGGTTGAGACCGACCAACGCGAGGAGGTCCTGGACGGCCTTCTTGACGCCGCTCTCGGTCTGGACCTTCTGCAGCCGGAACGGCGCACCGACGATCGTACCGATGGTGTGCCGCGGGTTCAGCGAGCTGTAGGGGTCCTGGAAGATGATCTGGATGTCCTTGCGCAGCGGGCGCATCTGCCCGCGCGACACGTGCGTGATGTCGTGACCGTTGAACACGATCGACCCACCGGTGGGCTCCAGCAGGCGGGTGATGAGCCGGCCCATCGTGGACTTGCCGCAGCCGGTCTCGCCGACGACGCCGAGGGTCTCGCCCTTGTCCACGCTGAAGGTGAGGCCGTCGACGGCCTTCACCGCGCCGACCTCCTTCTGGAAGATGATCCCCCGGTTGACGGGGAAGTACTTCTGAAGCCCTTCGACCTGCAGCAGCGGCTGCGCGCCGTCAGCGGGCGTGGCGGCGGGGTCGGACGTCGTGGCGGTCATGCGCGGGACTCCCGGTGGCGGTTCGTCTTCACAGGGTCGGCTTGACCTGCTTGAGGAAGATGTCCTGCCGCTCCTTGGCGGTCAGGTGGCATCTCACCAGGTGGCCCTTGCCGGCGTCGACGAGCTCCGGCACCACGGTCGAGCCCTTGCCGGCTGTCATCGGCTCGTAGGGACAGCGCGGGTGAAACGCGCAGCCGTCC
>JAWWOJ010000028.1:0-8320 GCA_033851885.1 Frankiales bacterium
CTCCGCACTTTGATAATGTATATAATACGCCTACCTCGCATCGGAAATGGGTTCAGACCATGGCGCAGTTCACGGAACGGCGGCTTGCGGGGCGCGCGGCGTTGGTCACGGGAGCAAGTCGGGGGATCGGCGCGGCCATCGCCGAACGACTGGCCGCGGGCGGGGCTGATGTTGTCGTCACAGCCCGAACCCTGGACGAGTCGACGGGACCTCCCGGCGCCGGCAGCCACAGCAAGGGAACGCTGACCGAGGTCGTGCGGAGGCTGGAGTCCTACGGCATCTTCGCGTCGGCGATATCCGCCAACCTCGCCGACTCGTCGGACCGAGTGCGCATTGTTCCTGAGGCCACGGCCGCCCTCGGCCGCCCGCCCGACATCCTCATCAACAACGCCGCCGCGAGCATCTCTCGGCCGCCCACGCAGATCAGTGCACGCCACCGGCTCGTGATGCTCGAGGTGAACCTGCTGGCACCCATGGATCTCATGCAGGCCGTGATCCCCGGCATGCAGGATGCAGGAGCTGGCTGGATCGTGAATATTTCGTCAGCCAGTGCCCGTCCCACGCCCGGACCGCCGTTTCCGGCGGGGGGCCTTGCGAGCGCGATTGGGTTGTACGGAAGTACCAAGGCAGCGCTCAACAGACTGACCAACGCCTTCGCGGTCGAGCTCGCCGGTTCTGGTATTCGTGTCAACACTCTCGAGCCACGTGCCGCCGTGGCGACCGAGGAGGCCCTCGCACGCGGGCTGGACGGCATCCCCAAGGAACAGATCGAACCTGTCGAGGCGATGGCCGTCGCGGCAGCAACGCTGTGCGACTGTCCGCCTGACTGGACGGGGGAGTCTCATGTCAGTCTGGAGCTCCTCGACAGGCTTCGACGGGCGGTCTCCATCGACGACGACGAAGGGCAGGCACATGGCGCTTGACGGCCGGGTAGCTCTCATCACCGGAGCGGGGCGCGGGATCGGAGCCGGTATCGCGCGGTCGCTAGCCCTGGCGGGTGCCCAGGTCGTGATCAACGACTTGCACCGCGACCGCGCCGAGGCGACCGTCTCGACGATCGAGGCGGCCGGTGGCAAGGCCATCGCACGGGCCTTCGACGTGACCGACTACGAAGCGGTCCGCGAGGCGGTCGCCGCGACGGAGGCAGAGCTCGGCCCGGTGGACGTCCTTGTCAACAACGCGGGGATCCCAGAGTCGATGGCCGCCGAGAGGTTCCTCGATACCTCCCCAGCGTCGTGGGCGCCGTACTTACAACTGAACCTGATCGGCTCGATGAACTGCATCCATAACATGCTGCCGGGGATGGTCGCGCGCAAGGCGGGCAGGATCGTCCAGATCTCGTCCGGCGCCGCGACGATCGGTCAGCGAACCGGGGTGTCGCTGTATGGGGCAAGCAAGGCGGGCGGCGAGGCGCTGATTCGTCACGTGGCCGCTGAGGTGGCAACGGACGGGGTCACTGCCAATGCACTCGCCCTCGGAATCATGGAGAACACGTTGGACAAGATCGACCCAGCCATCCTGAACCCGATCCTGCGATCGGTCCCTGTCGGTCGGCTCGGCCGTGCCGACGAGGCGGGTGCTGCGGTCGTGTGGCTGTGCTCGGATCTTGCCGGGTATGTGACCGGCCAGGTCATTCACCTGAGTGGCGGCGTCATCAACGGACGTTGATCGGCTGGTCGACCGCAACGACTCAGCCCTCGAGGGAGGACACCCGATGGGGCGCCTCGCTGCCTTACCTCCCGTTCAGGACAGGAGATCCGGTTCCTCCTCGACAATCCAGTCGTAGAGCGGTTGGAAGGAGAACCAGCCGAACCGGGGCGACCCGACCTGGCGAGCGGTCAAGGTCGCATCGGCATCATCGATCAGGCGGGGGCCACCAACAGCAGCCTCGGCAAGCAGTTGTGAGCGGCAGCAACTCTCCATACTGATGTACCACCACGCTGCCTCGTCGACCGTGCGCCCGACCGTGACGATGCCGTGGTTCTGCAGAATAGCCACCTTGTGCTGACCCAGGGCCTCGCCGATGCGACGGCCTTCCTCGTCGTCAAGGACAACCCCCGTGAAGTCCTCGAGCAGGCCCTGGTCCTGGTAGAAGGCACACGCGTCCTGGGAGATGGGGTCGAGGCGGCGCCCGAGAGTTGCCCAGGTTCGGCTGTGGAGAGCGTGCGCGTGAACGGATGCCACGACATCAGACCGAGCGCTGTGGATTGCGGAGTGGATCGTGGTCGCGGCAAAGGCGACCGGGTTGTCGCCCTGAATGACGCTCTTCGTCTTGCCGTCAACCAGGACCAGGGCCGACACGGAGACCTGCCGGAAGCTCTGGCCGTAGGCGTTGACCCAGTAGTTGTCGGGTTGTTCCGGGTCGCGGGCGGCCATGTGGCCGGCGACGCCCTCGGCGAAGCCGAGACGTCCGAAGATGCGGAAAGCAGCGGCGAGCCGCTCCTTCCGGTGCAGACGCTCTTCCTCGACGGTGTCGAACGTCGGCGGGCGCGGTGTACGGAACGCGGTCATGATCGCGGTTCCTGGTCAACGCGTGCCTTGATGGCTTCCAGATGTCGACCGAATTCCGGGCGGCTGACCGCCCACTGCTGCGCCTCCCGTTCTGCGGCCACCGCATCGCCTGCGGTCGTCATGGCGTCGCCGGCCCGCATCGTGGCCTTGGTTCTCACGAGGAGGGAACGGTCGCGTGAGGCTGCCGTTCCTGCCATCTGCATCGCCACGTCCAGGACGTCCTCTGACGGCCAGCATTCCCACGCGAGGCCGTGGGTGACCGCCTCCTGACCGCTGAGCCTCTTCCCGAACAGCACAAGCGCAGCGGTGCCCTGCCGCCCGATTCGACGGTCGAGCCGCCACAGATGCCCCCCTCCCGGGTGCATGCCGACGTCAATGAAGCGGGGGTCGATGACGGCCCGGGGGGTCGTCAGCACGACGTCGCAGGCGAGGGCGAAGTTGAGTCCTGCGCCGACGGCGGGGCCGTCGACGACGGCCAGCGTAGGCACCGCAGCGTCTGCCAGTGCGAGGAACCCTTCGTACAGCTCATCCAAGGGCACCGGCTTAAGGGACAGCGCGTCAAGATCGCCCCCGGCCGAGAACACCGGCGGCGCGGCGGTCAGCACGATTGCCCCAACATCAAAGCTCAGTGCGCTCGTCACGGCGCGCGCAAGATCGCGGCTCAGCGCGGTGGACAGCGCGTTGCGTCGTGCTGGGTCGTTCAACGTCAGCAGCGCAACCCCGTCATTGACCCTCCACGTGACGAGACCGCCCTGGTCGCCCATCGAGGCGTGCCGGTCGACCCGTCGGACTGCTTCCCCGCCGGCCCGCCGCTCGGTCGTCATCGAAGCCGGATCCTGAAGCGGCCCGCTCATGATGCGAGCATCCTGTCGAGCCAGCGACGCTGGGTGTCGCGGGCGGCCCGTGAGATTGCCGCGTCAGGGACTGCGCGTTCGAAGCCGTGGAAGCCGCCGGCCCAGACGTGGAGCTCAGCGTTGCCCCCGCTCTGCCAGAGCCGCGAGGCGTACTGCACTGCCTCGTCCCGAAACGTCTCGGCTGAGCCGACGTCGATGAAGCAGGGCGGGAGGTTGCTCACGTCGATGGCCCGTGCAGGCGATGCGTAGGGTGACACGTGCTCTGAACCGGCGTCCTGCCCGAGCAGTGCCTTCCACCCGAGCGCGTTCATCCGGTGATCCCAGATATCGACACCCTGCATCTGAAGGCTGGAGGGGGTGTTGTTGCGGTCATCCAGCATGGGGCTCAGGAGCATCTGGGCTCGCAGCCTCGGGCCGCCTCGGTCGCGGGCCATCATCGCGATGGCGGCCGCCAAGCCCCCTCCGGCGCTCCCGCCCGCGACGATGATGCGCTGGCTGTCCACGCCGAGCTCATCGGACCGGCCGGCAGCCCAGAGCAGACCTGCGTAACAGTCCTCAACCGGCGCGGGATGGGGGTTCTCCGGAGCCAGCCGGTAATCGACGGACACGACGACCAGCCCTGCAGGCTCTGCCAGGTCAAGCATCATGTCGAGGTTGGTACGCGCGTTCCCGATGATCATGCCCCCAGGGTGCAGCCAATACAGCAGCGGACGCGGCTGGTCGGCGGTCGTGGTCGGAGTGCAGACGACGACACGAAGGTCTGGAGCACCTGCCGGTCCCGGGATCACCCGCTCTTCGATGTGGAACGCACCATGTCGGCTGAGGTCCTCGTCGCTGGCCACAGGCACAAGCGCATGCCTGTCGGGCGGAGGAGAGGCCAGGTCGCGCCACAGTTGGAGCAGCGGTCGCGTTGCGGTCAGCACCGGCTCGAGCTCCGGGTCCACGGGTGGCGGCGGGCCGAGGGTGAGGTCACACGGCATGTCAAGCCATCCTTCACGTCCGACGCGACGGTGCATATTATATCCGACGATGGGTGGGATGGCGGGGCACCTCGCTTGTCACGGCGCGATCCTTCCGAGTATCGTACATTTTGTATACAAATTGCCGCTCTGTTGCTCGGATGGGCGAGCGCGGAGACAGCCATCCCAGACCACGGCCGAAGGTGATGACGTCGATGAGGGCTCCCTTGGGGGTGGCCGCAGCATTCGCGGTCTCGATCCTGCTCACCGGTTGCGGAAGCATGACGAGCTCGACCCTTCACGACCGTGCCGCCCGCGCCGCGCTCGACCCGGGTTCGGCCCCTGGCGGTCAGCTCGACAACGGCCAGGGCTCCGGTGGCAATGTTGCCCCGGGTTCAGGCAGCACCAGCGGCGGCCCGGGTCTGACGACGGGCACTGCAACGGGGGGCAGCACCGGAGCCGGAAGCACCGGAACCGGAAGCACCGGCACGGGCGCCTCCGGCAGCAGCAGCGCCAGCACCGGGGGCAACGGCGGTGCGACTGCGACCGGGGTGACGTCCACCTCGGTCACCGTGGGCACGGTCGCGACCCTCTCGGGGCCGGTTCCGGGCTTGTTTCAGGGGGCTGTCGCGGGAGTCAAGGCTTACTTCGCCTACGTGAACAGCCAAGGCGGTCTGTATGGGCGCACCCTGAAGGTGGACGCCAAGGACGACGCGTTCAGCTGCTCCACCAACCAGAAGGTGACGGCCGATGCGATCAAGAGCGACTTCGCGCTCGTCGGCAGCTTCACGGTCTATGACTACTGCGGGGCGCAAGCGATCAAGGCCGCTCCAGGTGTCTCGGACGTGTCGATGTCGATCAGTTCCGAGCACACCGCTCTGAAGAACACCTTCCCGGTTCAGCCGGTCACGCCAGGGTTCCGGACGGGAGCGTTCGAGTACTACAAGGCCACCTTCGGCGACGCGTACCAGACGACGGGCACGCTGTACCTGAACAACCCAAGCGCCAAGTCTGTCTACGACGACTCGAAGGCGACGATGCAGCACCTCGGCTACAAGGTCGTGTACGAGCGCGCCATCACGCCCACCGAGAGCAACTTCACCTCCGACGTCATCCAGATGCGGCAGAAGAACGTCAAGTTCGTCGAGATGGAGGCGAACCCGCCCGTCATCGCGAACTTCATGGCCGCGGCAGCCCAGCAGGGTTTCAAGCCCGTCGTCACGACTCCTGGGCAGGGGTACGACCGGGCGACCCTGAGCCAGGGAGGCTCGGCGGTCGACGGCCTGTACACCGACACACCGACCGCCCTGTACTTCAACAAGGACGACGCGGCGCGCATCCCCGAAGTCGCCCTCTACCAGAAGTGGATGGCGACTGCCGCCCCTGGAGTCGGCCTGGACCTGTTCTCGGTCTACGGTTGGGGCCAAGCCGAGCTGTTCGTGCAGGCCGCCCGCAAGGTCGGTCCGTTGCTCACGCGGCCCGCACTGCTGTCGGCTCTCGGCACCATCGCCACGTTCTCCGACAAGGTGCTGGCCCCGGGTGGGCCGGCCACGAAGCGGCCTGCTACCTGCTATGTGCTCACCAAGGTCGTGAACGGTGCGTTCGTCCGGGTTGACACACCCCCGGCGACCTTTCGATGCGACGGCACCTTCTACCGAACGGGCTAGCCGCTCACCGAGCCTGTGATGGGCCGCCCTGTCATGCCTCCCACTGTGCGAGGAGGTCCGCGGTCGTCACGAGCGTTGACACGAGGGCGAGCGAGTGCCGTAGGACCTGCTCGCCGTACTCGACGGGGATGCCTGCGACGGCGTCCGTGACGAGCACGACCTCGTAGCCCCGGTTCACCGCATCGAAGACCAGGTTCGGGATGGCGATGTTGAGTGATACGCCCGTGACCACCAGCCGCGAGACGCCCGCGTTACGCAATAGCGAGTCCAAGGGGCCACCCGTCAAGGGCGACAACCCATGGAAGCGGGGCAGCACGACGTCCCCCTCGGCCCAGACCTCCGGCATCGGCTGGACGGAGCTCGTCCCCGGCGCGTTGACGGCACCGGCCCGGCGGGCTCCTGGGAACAGCCGCGCGTTGTGGTTCCAGCCGAAACCGCCGGGCAGGTTCTCCGCGGTCGTGTGCACGACCCAGATGCTCGAGGCGCGTGCCGATTGTGCAAGGCGAGCCACGTTGCTCGCGACCCCGACCCGGCGTGCCGCTGCCGCCAGCTCCGGGAACCGGGTCTCGTCCCCGACGACCCCGTTCTGCAACTCTTGAACGATGAGAGCGGTGCCTTCGGCAGCCGGCTCAGGACGGTGTGGTGCGTTGCTCATGGTGTCGTCGGCTCCGGACGGTGGCGCTGGCCTGCCCGAACGACGGCGGAGTATCTGACCAGCAGACCTTGCGCGGCCTCGACCGACGGCGCGTGGAGCTCGAGATTCAGCCACGTGACGCCGATCGCGCGGTACTGCTCGATGAGGTCAAGGTGAATCTGCAGCTCTTCATCGCTCGTCTGCGTCCGGAGCGGCGGCAGGCTGAACATGACCTCTGACGGCGGCGGCCGTCCGACACTCTGCGCGTAGGACCTGCACCAGTCCAACAGTCTGCTGAGGTCGTCAACGGTCTCCAGAGCAGGTGAACGCAGCGCCGCAGCAGTGGCCGCCGGGTTGGGCAGCGGCATCCAGCCCGTCCCGTGGTCGACGACCCGCCGACACGTGAGCCGACTGTTCCCGCCCAGCCACAGCGGAGGATGCGGTAGCTGCGCCGGGCGAGGCCGACTGGTGACGTCGACGGCCTCGTGATGCAGCCCTTGGTGGGTCACGGGCTCGCCGGACCAGATCCTCGGCAACAGGCGGAGTGCCTCGTCGACGAGCTCGTTGCGGCTGTCGAAGTCGACGCCGAGCGCAGCGAACTCACGCTTCTGGTAGCCGGCCCCGAGCCCGAGCTCGAGCCGCCCGTCGGACAGGACATCCAGTGATGCCGCCGACTTCGCCAGCAGGAACGGGTTGCGATACGGCAGCACCACCAGGCAGGTCAGAAGCCGGAGCCGGCGGGTCGCCGCCGCCACGAACGCCAGCCCGACGAACGGGTCCAGGGCGTCATGCCCGCCCGCCTGCCTCCACCGCTCTCCCGGTGCGGGGTGGTCAGTCAGCGCTGCCGCGTCGAAGCCGACCTCCTCGGCGCACTGACCGAGCGCGGCGATCGCGGAGCCGGACAGGAACGCCGGGTTCGGGGGAGCGTCGAGGAAGGGGAGGGTGACCGCGAACTTCATGTCGCCTCTCGCCTCCCGGTGGCCGCCTACGGACGTGCACGCCTGTCGGCCGGTTGGCAGCGAGCTGGCAGGCCAGGGCTGTTTCGAAGCGACGCACCGTGAACGCGGATACGTTATACAGCATCGGGTCGCGAGTTCGATGGACGGCTTCGATGAGGGTGAGGAGTCGCGGCCGATGAAGCGTCCACCGCCGGCGGGAGCGCTGGTCGGCGGGGCGGCTGCGCTGCTCGTGCTCGGACCCCTGTGGGTCGGAGGGGGGTTCGCGCTCTCCTACGACATGGTGTTCGTGCCCCATCCGGTGTGGCGGCGTGACCTCGTCGGCGTCGGCTCCACCGTCGCGCGGGCGGTCCCGAGCGACCTCGTTGTCGCTGCCCTGTCCACGCTGCTCCCCGGTGAGATCGTGCAGCGGCTGATCCTGGCGGCGGTCCTCGTCGTGGCCGGGTGGGGCGCCGGCCGGCTCGTACCCGGCCCACGGGTCGCCCAGCTCGCCGCCGCGGCCACCTACGTCTGGACCGCAGGTGTCGGCGAGCGGCTGGTGCTCGGTCAGTGGGCGTTTCTCGTCTCCTACGCTGCGCTGCCCTGGGTGGCGGCGGCAGCGCTGCGCGGCGGACCCGTGCTGGTTCTCGCGATGGCCGGCGCGGCCCTGGGAAGTCCCGCGGGGACCCTGCTCGCGGGACTGGTGGCGGTGAGTGTCGCCGGCACGCGTGGTGCCAGGGCGGCTGCTGCGGCACTGGGG
>JAWWOJ010000548.1:0-18212 GCA_033851885.1 Frankiales bacterium
GTGCCGGGCTACCTCTCCTACGTCGCCGGGCTCACCGGGGTCGACCTCGGCGCGCAGGAGGAAGGTGACGAGCACCGCGGCAGGGTGGTGCTGGGTGCCTTGCTGTTCGTCCTCGGGTTCAGCGTGGTGTTCGTCAGCGAAGGCGCGCTGTTCGGATCGCTGGCCGCGGAGCTGCAGGTGCACGCCAAGGTCATCGAGAGGGTGCTCGGCGCTGTCACCGTGGTGCTCGGGCTGGCCTTCCTGGGCGTCGTGCCCGGGCTGCAGCGCGAGGTGCGCTTCCATCGCCTGCCGCGCGCCGGGCTGGCCGGGGCGCCGCTGCTCGGGGTGCTGTTCGGCGTCGGCTGGACGCCCTGCACCGGCCCGACCCTGGGCGCCGTGAACGCCCTCGGCTACGAGCTCGGGGAGCCGTCCAAGGCCGCGGTGTTGTCCTTCGCCTACTGCGTCGGGCTCGGCCTGCCGTTCCTGCTCGCGGCGCTGTTCTTCCGGCGGGCGATGGGCACCTTCAGCGCGGTCAAGCGGCACTACCAGTGGGTGCTGCGCATCGGCGGGGGGCTGCTCGTCGTGGTGGGGCTGCTGCTCGTCAGCGGTCTGTGGGACAAGCTGATGGTGCACCTGAAGGTGCTCGTCTCCGGCTTCTCGACGTCGATCTGATGAGCACTCCCGAGCTCGACGAGGCCACCCGCCTCACGACCCAGCCGAAGCCGGTCGAGCAGCCCCGCCGCGGCGACCCCTTCGGGCCGCTCCGGCTGGGCTGGCGACAGCTCACGAGCATGCGGACGGCGCTGCTGCTGCTGTTCCTGCTCGCGCTCGCCTCCGTCCCCGGCGGCTTCCTGCCGCAGCGCAAGATCAACCCGGTCCGGGTCAGCGAGTACATCAGGTCGCACGGCGCCGCCGGCCGGTTCATGGACCGCATCGGGCTGTTCGACGTGTTCAGCTCGGTGTGGTTCAGCGCGATCTACCTGCTGCTGTTCATCTCCCTCGTCGGGTGCCTCATCCCCCGGTCGCGCCTGCACCTGCGTGCCCTGACGGCCCGGCCCCCGAAGGTGCCGAAGACCCTGAAGCGGCTGCCGGTGTCCGACGCCTGGGTCACGGCCGCACCGGTCGAGTCGGTCCTCGACGACGCCCGTGAGGCCCTGCGCGGGTGGCGCGTCGAGCGCCGCGGCTCCGAACTGTCGGCCGAGAAGGGCTACCTGCGTGAGACCGGCAACCTGATCTTCCACATCTCCCTGGTCCTGCTGCTGATCGGGATCGCGCTCAACTCCTTCTACGGCTTCAAGGGCACCGTTCTCGTGGTCGAGGGCAAGGGCTTCTCGAACACCCTCGCGCTCTACGACGACGTGCAGCCGGCGAAGCGCTTCAACCCGTCGTCCCTGGTGCCGTTCACCGTCGGGTTGACGCAGTTCCACGCGACGTACGGAGACGATGGCAAGGCGCTCACGTTCGACGCGGACATCACGTGGTCGCGTGACGGCAAGCCCTCGAAGGCGTACGACCTGCGGGTCAACCACCCGCTGGTCGTCGGCAACGCGAAGACCTACCTCATCGGCCACGGGTACGCGCCGCACATCGTCTTCCGCGACGTCGACGGGAACGTGGTGGACGACAGCGCCGTGCCGTGCCTGCCGCAGGACCCGCAGTTCCTGTCGACCTGCGTCATCAAGGAGCCGTTGACCAAGGCCACGCAGTTCGGGTTCCGCGGCGTCTTCACCCCCACGACGGTCACCGATGCGGCACAGCGGGTCGGTTCGTCGTACCCCGGTCTTCGACGGCCGGCCCTCACACTGGTCGCCTTCACGGGTGACCTCAGCCTCGACGGCGGGACGCCGCAGTCCGTCTACTCGCTGGACACCACGGCCATGAAGGCGGTCGACAAGGGGCAGGCGCACGCGCTGCAGCCCGGGCAGACCTGGGTGCTGCCGGGAGGGGCGTCGCTGACCTACGTCGACACCCCGCAGTGGGCCAACCTGCAGGTCACGCAGGACCCGTCCCGCAAGCTCATGCTCGTCGCCGCGATCGGGATCGTCGGTGGCCTGCTGCTGTCGCTGTTCATCCGTCGGCGCCGCGTCTGGGTCCGGGCAGGCGAGGGTGCGGACGGGACGACTACCGTGGAGGTCGGCGGACTTGCCCGGACGGACCCGGAGCGGTTCGCGTCCGAGTTCGCCGAGCTGGTCACAGACATCCGGAGGGAACGTGCCTGACAAGGGCCTGGGGCAGCTCGGTGACGGGCTGCTGTTCTCGGCCGTCGTCCTGTACGCGCTCGCGATGCTCGGCTACGCCGCCGAGCAGGCCACGTCGCGGGCCCGCCAGCGGGTGACCTCGGTGCGCGTGGCCTCCTCGGTGCTGGTCGGGTCCGGGCCGCCGGTCACCGTCCCCGCCGAGACCGTCACGGTCTCCGCTCCCTCCCGGGCCGGACAGGTGGCGTATGCGCTCACCTGCCTCGGCTGGGTCGTCCACCTCACCTCGATCGTGCTCCGAGGCTTCGCGGCCCACCGCGTCCCGTGGGGCAACATGTATGAGTTCTCGTCCGCGGCCGCCTTCGTGGCCGTGACGGCGTTCCTCGGGATGGTCGTACGCGGGCGCATCGAGCGGGCCCTCGGCGCCTTCGTGATGGTGCCCGTCGTGCTCTACCTCGGCCTCGCGTCCTCGCTGCTCTACACCGCCGCCGGGCCGCTGGTGCCGGCCCTCAACAGCTACTGGATCAAGATCCATGTGGCGGCGGCGATCCTCGCGTCCGGGTCGTTCCTGCTGTCCGGCGTGGTGGCCCTGCTCTACCTGCTGCGCAGCCGGTACGACACCCACCCGAAGGCAGCCTTCCCGGTCTCGCTCGGCAGGCAGCTGCCCGCGGCGGCGGCGCTGGACCGGATGTCCTACGCGGTCATCGCCTTCGCCTTCCCCGTGTGGACGTTCGCCATCATCGCCGGGGCGATCTGGGCCGAGTCGGCGTGGGGCCGCTACTGGGGCTGGGACCCGAAGGAGACCTGGTCCTTCATCACGTGGGTGCTCTACGCCGGCTACCTGCATGCTCGCGCCACCGCCGGGTGGAAGGGCCGCAAGGCGGCCTGGGTGGCCGTCGCCGCAGCCGGCGCGCTCATCATCGACTACTACGTCGTCAACATCTTCGTCGTCGGCCTGCACAGCTACGCCTGACGTCAGGGGGGCGGGGGCTCGTCCTCCTGCTGGCGGAGCAATCTGGCCTGCTCGGCGGCCTTCTTGCGCTGCTCCTCGGCCCGGGCCCGGAGCTGGCTGAGGAAGGCGGCGTCGTCGTCGGGGCTCTGCGCCGTTGCCCGGCCCGGCCGGTCGTACTCCGGCGGGACCCCGGTGTCGGCCCTGTCGGGCAGCGATCGGGCCGCACCCTGGGGCCGCCCGGCGACCAGCCAGGCGACACTGCCGATGTCGGAGAGCAGGATGACGATGAGCAGCCAGGTCAGCTTCGGCAGGTTGCGGATGCGGGCCTCGTCGGTCGTGATGACCTCGAAGATGCCGTAGACCCACAGCAGCAGGAACAGCAGGCCCACACCGCCGTCGAAGAAGAGCACGGCGCCGAACCTAGCGCCTTCGGGCCTCGGGGACCGGTGCCCTAGCGCGCGAGGCGGCGGGCGTTGAGGTCGACGGTGTTGGCGACGGCGCTGGCGATCGAACCGCCGGGCTGCGCCGGCACGGCGACGTCAGCGGCGTCGCCGCGGAGCAGTGCGCGCACCTCGGACTCACGGAAGCGACGGTGGCCACCGGGTGTCCTGATCGAGCCGATGCGACCGGCGGAGGCCCATCGCGTCACAGTCTTGGGGTCCACGCGGAACAGCGTTGCCACCTCACCGGGCGTCAGCAGCCGATCGCGCTGCGTCGGCCTGCTCGGCATCTCGTCGGCCATCACAGAATCCCTCCCCTTGAGCGGCACTGTGGCGCTCTGGTACTGCCCGGTCAACGACCGAGTGCGTCGAAGGTGACGGCGTGTCTGTTTCTGCGGGGTGGGGATCAGCGGGCGGCGCGGCGGGCCGAGCGGCGGGCGGCGCGCAGGACGCGGGCCTGGCCGTCCCGGCGGGCCTCGGCGCGCAACTGCTGGACGCGGTCGCCGGCGACGGCGGCCTCGGTGGTGGTGAACACGGGATGCTCCTTGCGATAACGTGGCAGTAACGTCATTGTCCCTGCGATTTCTTAGTCTAGTACGCATGAGCTTGTTCTGAAACGGAAGTGGGGTGTGAGGTGGACGACACCGATCGTGAGCTCCTTCGGGCGCTGCTGGTCGACGCCCGGACCTCGTGGGCCGACCTGGCCCGGCAGGTCGGGCTGAGCGCGCCCGCGGTGCAGGAGCGGGTCCGCAAGCTCGAGCGCGAAGGCACCGTCCGTGGCAGCTCGGTGCGGCTCGACCCCGCCCTGGTCGGGCTCGGCGTGAGCGCCCTGGTCGGGCTCCAGCAGCGCGAGGGCGTCGACGCCGACGAGATCATGCGTTCGCTCGCGGAGGTGCCGGAGATCGAGGACTGCTGGTTCGTCGCCGGCGACGAGACCTTCCTCGTGAAGGTCCGGGTCCGGGACCTCGCCGACCTCGACCGGACGCTGCGGGTCCTGCGGCACGTGCCGGGCGTGACCCGCACCCGCACGACCGTCGTCCTGGACACGCCGTTCGAGGGCCGGTCGCGGGTTCCTTAGGCTGAGGGCATGTCACTGCGGCGCGCCTTCCTCACCTACACCCTCGGGCGCCTCGGGCTGTTCGTGCTCGTCGCCGTCATCGTCTGGGGAGCCTCCGGGCTGCTGGGCAACGAGCTCAACGGGATGCCGTTGCTGCTGCTCTCGTTGATCGGGTCGTCGATCCTCGCGCTGCTGCTGCTGCGCGCGCAGCGCGACCGCTTCGGCCAGGCGCTGGCGGCGCAGCGCGCCACCAAGGCCGAGGACATCGCCGCCCGGCGGGCCCGCCTGGACGACACCCCCTCTGCCTGACGTGCTGGCCGTCGTCGTCCGCGGCTCGTCCGTGGGACTGGCGACTCCCGAGCGCGCCTGGGTCGGCTCGCTGTCGCAGGCCGCCACGACCGAGCGGCTGGTGGTGTGGAGCGCCGGCTCCACGCCGTTGCTCCCCCACCGCCCCCGGCAGGTCTGGGACCTGGCGGCGGTCCACAAGGTCCTGTACGGCGGCCGGCGCGACGACCCGGCG
Organism: Frankiales bacterium; assembly: GCA_033851885.1. Lineage (GTDB taxonomy): Bacteria > Actinomycetota > Actinomycetes > Mycobacteriales > SCTD01 > RYN-111. Next base: position 5,144 of record JAWWOJ010000548.1, read on the forward strand.
GAGGTCTGGGCCGCGGTGCACGACCTCCCCGCCCCGGTGGGCTCGGACGACTTCTCGCTCTTCGACGCCGCCCTGGCGGCCGTCGAGCCCTTCTCGCGGGCGGTCCGCGAGGACGGCTCGCTGCACGGCGACGCCTGGCGGTTCGCGCCGGTGGAGGACCTGGCGGCACTGGCCCTGGTCGTCCAGCAGCGCCAGCAGACGGCGCTGCTCGCCCTGCCTGACCCGCGCGCGACGCCTACCGGACCGCACCTGCGGCTCGTCGCCGCCTGGGCGGAGTCGGCCGCCGCACTGCTCTGCGCCGAGCTGGAGTCCGACGGCCTGCCCTTCGACACGGCGGTCGGCACTGCCCTCGTCGCCCGCCTCATCCACGCTGACGACAGGTCGCTGCGGGACGCGCCGGTGCTGGAGCTGTTCCGCGGTGACGACGTCGACCTGCGCAACCCGTCATCGGTGCGAGATGCCTTGGCACGCAGGGGGATCGACATCCCCGACACCCGCTCGTGGCGGCTCGAGGCCTACCGCGCCGCGCACCCGGTGGTGGCCGCCCTGCTGGCGTGGCGCAAGGCCGAGCGGGTCGCGACGACCTACGGCTACGAGTGGATCGACGCCCACGTGCGCGACGGCCGGCTGCGCGGGGAGTGGACCGCCGCCGACGGGGGCGCCGGCCGGATGACGGCCTCGGCGGGCCTGCACTCGCTGCCGGCCGAGCTCCGGTCCGCCATCGCCGCGGAGCCGGGTCAGGTGCTCGTCCGTGCCGACCTCGGCCAGGTCGAGCCGCGCGTCCTCGCCGCGGTGTCGGGCGACCGCGCCTTCGCCGCAGCGGCCGCGCAGGACGACCTCTACACCCCGGTCGCGGCGATGCTCGGCGTCGACCGGCCGACGGCCAAGGTTGCGGTGCTGGCGGCGATGTACGGCCAGACCTCGGGCGCGGCAGGGCAGGCCCTCAAGCAGATGGAGTCCGCCTACCCCGTCGCCCTCGCGTTCCTGCGGGCCGCCGAGGAGAGCGGGCGGGTCGGTGCCGACCTCCGCACCCACGGTGGCCGGCTGATCCGCTCCGGGAACGGCGGCGCCGGTCGCTACACCCGCAATGCCGTCGTACAGGGTGCAGCCGCCGAGCTGTTCAAGGCGTGGGCGGCCGCCGTCCGCAACGGGCTCGCCGGCGGACGCGTGGTGCTCTGCCTGCACGACGAGCTGCTGCTGCAGGTGCCGGTCGAGGAGGCGGGCGACGCGGTGGCGCTGCTGCGGTCGGCACTGGAGTCGACGGCAGCGCACTGGGCGAGCGGCTCAGGCGTCCGGTTCGTCGTCGACGTGGCCGTCGTGCAGCGCTGGTCCGACGCGAAGGGCTAGGTCTCGTCGGTCTCCTCGGCCGGGGCGTCCTCCTCGTAGACGACTTCGCCCTCCACGTTGCTCGGCATGGCGGCGCTGAGGCTCTTGAGAATCGCGATCCCTTGGCTGGCAAGGGAAGCCACCGTCGCGTTGAGCCCCTCGGCGCCGTTGAGGACCGTCAGGTTGGCGCCCTGCAGACCCTCGGCGGCGGCCCGCAGCAACTCGGGCAGCTGGGTGATGAGCTGCTGGTCCAGCGCGATGCGGCCCTGGGCCGCGGCGGCGCCGGCGGAGAGCTTCGTGGCTTCCGCCTGGGCCTTGGCGATGGTCTTGATCCGCTCCGCCTCCGCCAGCGCCGGCTTGACCACCTCGGCGATGAGCTCGGCCTCGCGCAGGTCGGCGTTCTTCTTGGCGACCAGGGACTGTTCCTGGAGGACGGCCTGCTGGGCCTGCGCCTCGGCGAGCGGGCCGGCCTGCGCCTGCCGGGCGTGCGCGGTGTCGATCTCGGCTTGGTACTCAGCGCGCTTGATCGCCGTCTGCCGCGCGAACTCGGCCTGGTTGCGGTCGGACTCCTGCTGCGCCATCGCGCTCGCCTGGTCCGCCGCGGCCTGGGCGATCTTGGCGGCCTGGTTGATCGTCGCCAGGTGCGGCGCGGCGAGCGCGGCGATGTAGCCGCTGCCCTTGTCGTCGATGCTCTGGATCTGCAGCGAGTCGACCGTGAGGCCGAGGTGGCCCATCTCGACCTTGCTCGCGTCGAGGACGTTCTCGGCCAGCGTCTGGCGCTCGCGGATGATGCTCTCCACCGTCATCGACCCGACGATGCTGCGGAGGTGCCCGGCGAAGATCTGGCCGGTCAGCTCGTCCATCTGGTCCTGGTCGTCGAGGAACCGCTGCGCTGCCGCGGCGATGCTCGCCTGGTCGCTCCCGACCTTGAAGGCGATGACGGCCTTCACGAGCAGCGTGATGCCCTGCTGCGTCACGCAGTCGTCGGTGACGACCGCCTCCCGCATGGCGAGGGTGAGAAAGCTGGCCTTGCGGAAGATCGGGACGACGAACGCCCCGTGCCCGCTGACGATCTTGAACGGCAGCGCACCGTCATCGGTCTTGCGCTGCTTGCCGCCGCTGATGAGCATCGCCTCGTTGGGCGCCGGCACCCGCCAACCGAACACGTCTGCTCCTCCTAGAAGCCGATCCACGGTTCGACGTCGACCGTGCGGTTTCCGCGATCGTGGACCACGAGCACCTTAGAGCCGAGGAGCAGCTCTTCGCGCGCGTGGGCGAAGTACCGCTCGCGGATCCCGTAGACGAGCAGGCTCACCTCGCCGGGCTCCTCGCCACCCTCGATGCGAGTCGTGACCTCACCGATCTTGCCCACGAGCTCCTCGTCCACCCCTCGACCCTAGGACGTCGGGAGCGCGGCCCGACCCGACACCCGCCCTGCCAAGTGGGACGACGGTGGCTCCTGAGGTGGCTGCCGGTCTCGCTGGGCGCTCTGGTCCCACTTGGCAGGTGGGGTGTCAGGCCAGCGCGAGGCCGGCGCCGAGCAGGACGCCGAAGGCGAGCTGCAGCTTGCCGGTGGCCTGCAGCACGGCGATCAGCTCACGGCCCTTGGCACCGGCGCGGATCAGCTTGAGCGGGGCGACCGCGAGCGGCAGCGCCAGCAGGGCGAGCAGCGCGCCCGGCCGGGACGGGGCTGAGGCGAGAGCGAACACGAACGGCACGACCACCAGTGCCTGGTAGAGCACCCGGCTGCGGGCGTCGCCGAGCCGGACCGCAAGGGTGAGCTTGTCGTGCTCGCGGTCGGTGGGGATGTCGCGGACGTTGTTGGTCACGAGGATGGCGCACGCCAACGCACCGGAGGCGATGCCACCGGCGACGGCGAGCCACGTGATGCGTTCGACCTGCACGTAGGTCGTCCCCATCACGGCCACCAGGCCGAAGAACACGAACACGGAGATCTCGCCGAGGCCCCGGTAGCCGTAGGGGTTCTTGCCGCCGGTGTAGCCCCAGGCGGCGGCGATCGCGAGCACCCCGACGAGCAGCAGCCACCCGGTGGTGAGGAGGGCGAGCACGAGCCCGGCGAGCGCGGCGATGCCGAAGGACGCCAGCGCGGCACGCAGCACGGCGCGAGGGGCCGCGTGCCCGCCACCCACCAGGCGGAGCGGCCCGACGCGTACCTCGTCCGTCCCGCGGATGCCGTCGCTGTAGTCGTTCGCGTAGTTGACGCCGACCTGAAGTGCGAGGGCGACGACCAGGGCGAGCAGGGCGCGGACGGGCCGGAACCCGTCGGCAGCGAAGGCCGCGCCGGTGCCGACGAGGACGGGCGAGATGGCGGCCGGCAGGGTGCGCGGTCGCGCCCCCTCGACCCAGTGCGCGAGCGACGTCATGAGGTGGTCAAGCGTAGGCGGTCGACCTTACCGCCCGGCAGGAGCGGCAGGGCGTCCACGACCCGCAGCTCGCGCGGCGCCGCGACGCGGGACACCCGGGAGGCCACCCAGTCGCGGGCGTCGTCCAGGGACAGGGGAGCGCGCAGGACCGCGAAGGCGACGACCCGTGACCCCCACTCGGGATCCGGCTGGCCGACGACGGCGACCTCGACGACGGCCGGGTGCCGTGACAGCGCCTGCTCGACGGCGAGGGGTGCGACCTTCTCGCCGCCGGTGTTGATGAGCTCATCGGCGCGGCCCAGGACGACCAGCCGGTCGCCGTCCCAGCAGCCGAGGTCCGAGGTCTCGAAGCGCCCGGCGAACGGCTCCCCGAACCGGTACCCGCGGGCCACCACCGGACCGCTCAGCACGATCCGCTCCGACACGTCGACGGTGACGCCGTCCAGCGGCCTCCCGTCGTACACGCAGCCGCCGCTGGACTCGGACATGCCGTAGGTCGTGACCACGTTGATGCCGCGGGAGCGGGCCGCCTCGAGGAGGGCCGGCGGCGCCGCCGCGCCACCGAGGAGGACCGCGTCCAGGCGAGGTAGCCGCGGGTCGTCGAGCATCCTGCTCAGCTGGGTCGGGACCAGCGACGTGAACCGGCAGCCGTCCGGCTCGGGGGACGGGGCGAATCCGGACCGGAGCACGACCTGCAGCCCGGCGATGTGCGTCACCGGCAGGGTGAGCCACCACCGGCCGCTGCCACCGAGCCGGGTGGCCGTCGCGTCGGCCGAGGCCGCCAGGCAGGAGGCGGTCAGCTCCACGCCCTTCGGCTCGCCGGTCGAACCGGAGGTGGGCACCACGAGGCAGACGTCGTCGGCGACGCCCTCCTCGGGGCGCAGGCCGGTATACGGCCGGCCGGGGAAGACGGCCGGGCCCGTGCCGTCGACGGCCGCGCGCAGGGCGTCGTAGAGCTCGGGTCCGGCGACCGGAGCGACGACCCGCAGCCGACGCATCTAGAAGTAGTAGGGGTACGGCGACCAGTCCGGGTCGCGCTTCTCGAGAAAGGCGTCACGGCCCTCGACAGCCTCGTCGGTCATGTATGCCAGCCGGGTGGCCTCGCCGGCGAAGACCTGCTGGCCCATCAGCCCGTCGTCGATCGCGTTGAAGGCGAACTTCAGCATCCGCTGGGCCTGCGGTGACTTCCCGCAGACCTGCACACCCCACTCGATCGCCTTGCCCTCGAGCTCCGAGTGGGGGACGACCTCGTTGACCATGCCCATCCGGTGGGCGTCGGCAGCCGTGTGCACCTCGCCGAGGAAAAAGATCTGGCGCGCGAACTTCTGGCCCACCTGCCGTGCCAGGTAGGCGCTTCCGTAGCCGCCGTCGAAGCTGCCGACGTCGGCATCGGTCTGCTTGAACCTCGCATGCTCCGCCGAGGCGAGCGTGAGGTCGCAGACGACGTGCAGCGAGTGACCGCCGCCGGCGGCCCAGCCGTTGACGACCGCGATGACGACCTTGGGCATCGTCCGGATGAGGCGCTGCACCTCGAGGATGTGCAGCCGTCCCGCAGCGGCCGGATCCGCGACGTTGTCGTCACCGGCGTACTGGTAACCCGAGCGACCGCGGATGCGCTGGTCGCCACCGGAACAGAACGCCCACACCCCGTCCTTGGGTGCCGGGCCATTGCCGGTGAGGAGTACGCACCCGACGTCCGGCGACATCCGGGCGTGGTCCAGCACGCGATAGAGCTCGTCGACCGTCCCTGGTCGGAACGCGTTGCGTACCTCCGGACGGTCGAAGGCGACGCGCACGATGCCGTGTGTCACGTGCCGGTGATAGGTCACGTCCTGCAGCTCGAACCCCTCGACCACCCGCCAGGCGGCCGGGTCGAAGGTCTCTGAAACGGTGGTCACGTGCCCACCCTAGAAGCGCACGTCGTCGCGCTCCCGATGCGCGTCCCGTTCCGCGGCGTGACGACGCGCGAGGCCGTGCTGATCCGCGGCTCGTCGGGGTGGGGCGAGTTTGCCCCTTTCATCGAGTACGACGACGAGGAGTCCGCCCGCTGGCTGGCTGCCGCGCTCGAGGCCGCGGAGGGCACCTGGCCCATGGCGCTGCGCGATGCGGTGCCCGTGAACGCGACGGTGCCGGCGGTGCCTGCCGCGGAGGTCGCGGCGGTGCTCGCGCGCTTCCCGGGCTGTACGACGGCGAAGGTCAAGGTGGCACAGGCCGGGCAGTCGCTGCAGGACGACGTCGAACGGGTCGCCGCGGTGCGCGACCTGGTCCCGAACATCCGGGTCGACGCCAACGGCGCCTGGTCGGTCGAGCAGGCCGTCACTGCGCTGCGCGCTCTCGGGTCGCTGGAGTACGCGGAGCAGCCGTGCGCCACGGTCCCCGAGCTCGCCGCCGTCCGGCGCCGCGTCGACGTGCCGATCGCCGCCGACGAGTCCATCCGCAAGGCCTCCGACCCGTTGCTGGTCGCGCGGGCAGCGGCCGCCGACGTCGTGGTGCTCAAGGTGGCTCCCCTGGGCGGCGTCGCCGCCGCGTTGCGGATCGCCGAGGAGTGCGGCCTGCCAGTGGTGGTGTCCAGTGCCCTCGACACGAGCATCGGCATCCGGGCGGGGGTGGCCCTGGCGGCCGCCCTCCCCTCGCTGCCGTTCGCATGCGGGCTGGCGACGACGTCGCTGATGGCGGGCGACGTGGTCACCGACTCACTCGACGGCTCGGGTGGCTGGATCCGCGTCCGCGACGTGACCCCGTCCGCGGACCTGCTCGCGCGCTACGCCGCTCCGCCGGACCGCGAGCAGTGGTGGCGCGAACGGCTCGCGCGAGTGCTTGAGTTGGTCGCGTGAACCCGTCGACCGCGCTCGCGCGCACCCTCGTCGACGAGCTGGTCCGCAACGGCGTGACTGACGCCGTGCTCGCCCCGGGATCCCGCTCCGCTCCGCTGGCGTTCGCCCTGCACGCGGCGGACCTCCGGCTGCACGTCCGCGTCGACGAGCGCTCCGCCGGGTTCCTGGCCCTCGGTCTGGCCAAGGCTTCTGGGCGGCCTGTCCCTGTGGTGACGACGTCCGGCACCGCGGCGGCGAACCTCCACCCCGCGGTCGTCGAGGCCTCCTACGCAGGTGTTCCCCTGCTCGTGCTCACTGCTGACCGGCCGCCGGAGCTGCGCGGCAGCGGGGCCAACCAGACGATCGACCAGCTCAAGTTGTACGGGGCGAGCGCGCGCATGTTCGTCGAGGTCGGAGCCCCCGAGGCGGGCCAGGAGGGCTACTGGCGGGCCCTCGTGTGCCGTGCGATCGCTTGTGCTGCAGGCGATCTGGGTACGGCGCCCGGCCCGGTGCACCTCAACGTCGCCTTCCGCGAACCGCTCGTGCCGGACAGCGAGGGCATGCCGGAGGGCCGCCCCGGGGGTGCGCCCTGGACCGCACGGGTGAGGCCCCGGTCTGTCGTCGTCGAGGATGACCTGCCCGACCGCACCGTCGTGGTCCTGGGCGACGGGGCGGACCTGTCGGCGCTGGCGCTGGCCGAGGCGCGCGGCTGGCCGGTCGTCGCAGAACCGACCTCGGGCGCCACCGGCCCGAACGTGATCGACTGCGCCGAGCTGCTCCTCGCCAGTCCCGGGTGGTTGCAGGTCCCCGACCGGGTGCTCGTCGTCGGGCGCCCGACCCTGAGCAGGGCGATCGGTCGCCTCATCGCCAGCGCGCCCTCCGACATGGTCGCGCGGCACGGCACCTGGACCGACGCCCACCACACGGCCACCCGAGTCCTCCCCGCCGTCCCCACCGTGGATGTGAACAGAGGGGGTCCCCAGGGAGGGCCTGCGACCCCATCTCTTTACATCCATGCGTGGCGGGAGGCGGGGGCGCGGGCGAGGGCGGCTGTCACGCCGTACCTCGAGGAGCTGAACGAGCCGTCGGTCGCCGTGACCGTGGCCGCCTCGGACGCACCGCTGGTGGTCGGCTCGAGCAAGCCGGTGCGCGACCTCTTCCTGGCCGCACCGCGGACGAGGGTCCTCGCCAACCGCGGTGCCGCCGGCATCGACGGGATGGTGAGCACCGCGATCGGCGCTGCCCTCGCCTACGGCGAGCACACGGTGGCACTGCTCGGCGACCTGACGCTGCTGCACGACGGCAACGGGCTCGTGATCGGGCCCGACGAGCCGCGGCCCGACCTCACGATCGTCGTCACCAACAACGACGGGGGAGCCATCTTCGGGCTCCTCGAGCAGGGCGCGCCCGAGTACGCGTCGGCCTTCGAGCGGGTCTTCGGGACGCCGCACGGCATCGACCTCGAGGCGCTCTGCGCGGCCAGCCGCACGACCTACACGCGTGCCACCAGCCTGGACGAGCTGCGCAAGGCGCTCGATCCCACTCCAGGCATCTCGGTGGTGGAGGTGCGCACCGACCGCGCCCAGGCAGTCGAGCTCGACCGACAGCTCAGGGCCGCCGTCGCGCGGGTGATCTAGGAGGTCAACGCGTCCCGCATCGGGACCAGCTTGGCGTTTGTCTCGGCGAGCTCGCGGGCCGGGTCGGACCCGGAGACGATCCCGCAGCCCGCGAACAGCCGCACCCGGGAGCCGTCGACCTCGCCGCAGCGCAGCGCGATGCCCCACTCCCCGTCGCCACTGGCGTCGAGCCAGCCGACAGGTCCGGCGTAGCGACCCCGGTCGAGGCCCTCGATCTCGCGGATGATGTCGAGGGCGACCGGGGTCGGCGTGCCGCAGACGGCGGCCGACGGGTGCAGCGAGGCGATCAGGCCGATCGACGTGGAGCCGTCGGAGACGATGCCGCGGACATCGCTCGCCAGATGGATGACGTTGGGGAGCTCGAGCACGAACGGCGCGGTCGGCACCTCGATCGCCGAGCAGTGCCGCTCGAGGGCCTCGGCCACGGAACGCAGGCCGTAGCCGTGCTCCTCGATGTCCTTGATGGAGCGCGCCAGGACGTCGACCTGCCGGAGGTCCTTGGCCGGATCGCCGCTCGGCCAGAACGTGCCGGCCAGCACCCTGGACGTCGCGACCCCGTCGCGCAGGCGGACCAGCATCTCCGGGGTGGCTCCGACGAGGCCGTCGACCGAGAACGTCCAGCAGTCGTCGTAGCGCGCGGCCAGCCGGTGCAGCAGCCAGCGGACGTCGACCGGTTCGTCGGCGACGGCCTCGACGTCTCGGGCGAGCACGACCTTGTCGACGGCGCCGGTCTCGATCCGGGCCACTGCATCGGCGACGACGCCCATCCACTCGAGGCCGCTGCGGGAGCGGTCGGCGAAGCGCACGCCCCGCGGCTCGCGAGCCGCGGGCTGCGGGCGCAGTTCGGGGCGCTCCCCGACGTAGGTGATCCACGCCTGACCACCGCGCCGGCCGACAAGAACGGCGGGTACGACGAGCACCGACGACGTCTGCGCAGGGTCGAACGCGAAGGACCCGAAGGCCACCAGGCCCGATCCCGGTAGGCCCACGGAGTCGTCGACGACGGACCGCTCGACGAGCGCCGACCACCAGGCCTGCGCCTGCCCGAAGGGGTCGTCGCCGGTGAGCTCGAGACGGGCGGCCTCACCCCAGCCGACGAGGCCGTCGGAGCCGGTGATCCAGGCCAGCGCCCCGTCTGCCGGCAGCAGGTCGAGCAGCGAGGAGGGCGCCTCGATGGGCACGCTGGTGACCTGCAGCAGGTCGAGCGATGCCGGGGACGCCACCGGCTCATCGTAGGCTCATCGGTGGGCGTGGCCCTTGCCGCGCCGGCTGTCCAGGCGCACCCTCAGGGGACGAGCCTGAGGAGGCCACCATGCACGCACCTGCTGCTCTCCACCTCGACGAGACCCACGCCATGGACGCGGGACTCGCCCTCGTCACCTCCGCTCTCGGTGCGGCCGGCCTGCTGCTGGTCCTCGCGGATGCCGACATCGCCGGCGCCGCGGCGGGCGCGGTCGGGGTGCTGACCGGCCTCTGGGGCCAGCTCGTCAGCCGGACCCGTCCCGAACGGTTCCTCGACGTCGTCGGCATCGGTGCCGCTGCCGTCGCGTTCGCCCTCGGGATGGCCTACGGCGGCATCAACTTCTCCGGTTGAGCGGTGCGGGTGAGTGACAATGGCTCACATGACGCGTGCCTCGCTCGACAAGGACCCCGCAGAGGTCGCCGCGATGTTCGACGAGGTTGCCGCCAGGTACGACCTCACCAACGCGGTGCTGTCGCTGGGCCAGGATCGCGGCTGGCGCATCGCGGTGGCGCGCGCCCTCGACCTGCGGCCGGGCCAGCGGGTGCTGGACCTGGCCGCCGGCACCGCGACGTCGAGTGCGGCGCTGGCGAAAAGTGGCGCCACCGTCGTGGGCTGCGACTTCTCGCTCGGCATGCTCCGCCAGGGCCGCGGCAAGGGCGTCGACCTGGTGGCCGGCGACGCCCTGCGGCTGCCGTTCGCGGACGGGTCCTTCGACGCGGTGACGATCTCGTTCGGACTGCGCAACGTCGCCTCGGCCGTCGGCGGGCTGCGCGAGCTGCGGCGGGTCACGAAGCCGGGTGGCCGGCTCGTCGTCTGCGAGTTCAGCCACCCGACGTGGAAGCCATTCCGGACCGTCTATGTCGAGTACCTCATGAAGGCGCTGCCTGCCGTCGCGACCAAGGTGTCGAGCGACCCGGCGGCCTACGTCTACCTGGCCGAGTCGATCCGCGCCTGGCCCGACCAGTCCGCGCTGGCCGCCGTCCTCGCCGACGCCGGCTGGGCCGGCGTCGAGTGGCGTGACCTGACGGGCGGCATCGTCGCCCTGCACCGCGCCACCCGCTGAGCAGGGGCCCGTCGTACACTGTGGAACCGCTCGTGAAAGTTTTCACAAGCCTTCTCTCGGTAGCAGGGTGGGACCCGTCGTGATCGCGCAGCAGGACGCCGACGTCATCGTCGTCGGCGCCGGGCCCGGCGGCAGCGCCGCCGCCCACGGGCTCGCGCAGTCGGGGCTCGACGTGCTGCTGCTGGAGAAGACCGCGTTCCCGCGCGAGAAGGTCTGCGGCGACGGACTGACCCCTCGCGCCGTCAAGACCCTCGTCGACCTGGGCATCGACACCTCGAGCGCCAACGGGTTCATCCGCAACAGGGGCCTGCGCATCCTCGGCGGCGGCGTGCGGCTCGAGCTGCCCTGGCCCGAGCTGGCGAGCTACCCCGACTACGGCCTCGTCCGGCCGCGCCTGGACTTCGACGACCTGCTGGCGCAGCACGCCCAGAAGGCCGGCGCCCGGCTGCAGACGCTGACCAACGTAACCGGTCCGGTGGTCGAGCACGGCCGGGTCGTCGGGGTCGATGCCAAGGTCGGCCCGGAGAAGCTCCTGCAGACCTACCGCGCGCCGCTCGTCATCGCCGCCGACGGCGTGAGCGCTCGGCTGGCCATCGCGCGCGGCATCCAGAAGCGCGACGACCGCCCGATGGGCGTGGCTGTGCGGCGCTACTACGAGAGCCCCCGGCACGACGACGACATGCTCGAGTCCTGGCTGGAGCTGCGCACCCCCGAGGGCGACCTGCTGCCCGGCTACGGCTGGGTGTTCGGCGTCGGCGACGGCACCAGCAACGTCGGCCTGGGCATCCTCAACACCACGAAGGCCTGGCAGGACACCAACTACCGCGACCTCATGATGCGGTGGACGTCGTCGATGCCGGCCGACTGGCAGTTCGACGAGGAGCACGCGCGCGGCCAGATCCGCGGCGCCGCCCTGCCGATGGGCTTCAACCGGCAGCCGCACTATCAGGACGGCCTGGTGCTCATCGGTGACGCCGCCGGAGCGGTCAACCCGTTCAACGGCGAGGGCATCGCCTACGCCATGGAGTCGGGGAGGCTGGCGGCGGAGGTCGCCGTACGCGCCCTGGCCCGTCCCGAGGGACCGCAGCGCGAGCGGGCGCTGCAGGCCTACCCGGCGGCGATGAAGGCGACCTACGGCGGCTACTACACGCTCGGCAGGGTCTTCGTGAGCCTGATCGGCCACCCGCAGGTGATGAAGGTCGCCACGAAGTACGGCCTGCCGCGGCCGCTGCTCATGAAGTTCACGCTGAAACTGCTCGCCAACCTCACGGACCCCCGTGGCGGGGACGCGCTGGACCGGGTCATCAACGGCCTGGTCAAGGTCGCCCCCGCAGCCTGACCACCCCTGCTGGACCCCTAGGCTGACCCCCGACCGAGAGGAGACACCCGTGCTGCAGTGGTACTTGCCGATCATCGTGCTGTTCGTGCTCGCGTTCGGCTTCGCGGGCTTCTCGGTCGTGGCCGCGTCCTTCACCGGCCCCAAGCGCTACAACCGCGCGAAGTACGACGCCTACGAGTGCGGCATCGAGCCCACCCCGCAGCCGATGGGCGGTGGCCGCTTCCCGATCAAGTTCTACCTGACGGCGATGCTGTTCATCGTCTTCGACATCGAGATCATCTTCCTCTACCCGTGGGCCGTGGCCTTCGGGCGGCTCGGCGTCTTCGGCCTGGTCGAGATGTTCTTGTTCATCGCCACGGTCTTCGTCGCCTACGCCTACGTCTGGCGGCGCGGCGGTCTGGAGTGGGACTGATCCATGGGTGTTGAGGAGAAGCTCCCCAGCGGCATCGTCCTGACGAGCGTCGAGAAGGTCGTCAACTGGAGCCGCAAGTCCAGCCTGTGGCCGGCGACGTTCGGCCTGGCCTGCTGCGCGATCGAGATGATGGCGACCGGCGCCGGCCGCTACGACCTGGCGCGCTTCGGCATGGAGGTGTTCCGGGCGTCCCCACGCCAGGCCGACCTCATGATCGTGGCCGGCCGGGTGTCGCAGAAGATGGCGCCCGTCGTCCGGCAGATCTATGACCAGATGCCCGAGCCCAAGTGGGTCATCGCGATGGGTGTCTGCGCCAGCTCCGGCGGCATGTTCAACAACTACGCGATCGTGCAGGGCGTCGACCACATCATTCCCGTCGACATCTACCTGCCCGGCTGCCCGCCACGGCCCGAGATGCTGATGGACGCGATCCTCAAGCTGCACGACAAGATCATGGAGGAGCCGCTGGGCTCCAACGCCAAGCGCCGGCAGGAGCACGACTACCGGCCGCGCCCGCTGGTCGCGTCGTCGGAGCGCTACACCAAGGACGGCAAGAAGGCCGCCCGGGCTGCGAGCGAGGCGTGAGCGAGAGCGGCTTCGACGGCAAGATCACCGTCAGCCCTGGCGGCGAGCACGATCCGACCGGCGCGGCCGGCACCGGTGGCACGCACCTGACCCCGAGCGCCGTGTCGCCGGGTGGCCTCGCCGCCCGTCAGGGCAGCGACATGTTCGGCGCCGCCAACGGATCGGACACCTCCGGCTTCGGCGGGCTCGTCGAGAAGCCCGCGGCGAAGGTGTCCACCCCCAAGCCGTACGGCGGTTGGTTCGACGAGGCGACGGACGCGCTCGAGG
>JAWWOJ010000081.1:0-3719 GCA_033851885.1 Frankiales bacterium
CCGACATCCGGATGCCGCCCACCCAAACCACCGAGGGGCTTGATGCGGCCCGGGTGATCCGCGACGAGTTCCCCGACACCGCCATCCTGGTGCTGTCCGCGCATGTCGACGTCGAGCACGCGATGGAACTACTGGCCAGCGGGCACAGCATCGGCTACCTGCTCAAAAGCCGGGTCACCGACTTGGCTGATTTCATCGACACCCTCGAGCGGATCGCCAAGGGCGCCTCGGTCGTGGACCCTGCGCTGGTGCAGGAATTGGTGTCCGCCCGCCGACGCGACGACCCGCTCGCGGTGCTCAGCGCTCGCGAGCAAGAGGTGCTGGCGCTGATGGCAGAGGGACGCTCGAACGCCGGCATCGGCCGTCGGCTCTGGGTCACCGAGGGCACCGTCGAAAAGCACATACGCGGCATCCTCACCAAACTCAACCTCCACGAGACCGATGACGACCACCGGCGTGTCCTCGCAGCGATCACCTACCTCCAGGCCTTGTGACCGGGCTAGCGGCCGGCAGCAGTAACCTGTCGAATCCCGGAGGCGGCGCAGCGCATCGCTTCGCACCGAGAACTCCTTCCGCTTGACGGGGCCCACGGAATAGCCGCCGCAGCAGGGACTTCGACGCAGCGACCCCTCTACGCCGCACTGGTGTTGTCGTTACGTCATCGAGGTGATGGGCAGCGTCAGGCACGTGTCAGCGTGGTGAATGGTGTGGCAGGCGGGTTTCAGACTCGTACCGGTCGCCAGGGGTTCTGCGGTGCCGAGGTTTCGGGCGTACTGGGGGTGGGCGCCGCCGGAGACCTGCAGCCGCAGGCGGTGCCCCGCCAGCAGCCGGTGGGCGCAGGGGGACAGCCGCACGGTGAGGTGCTGAACTTCGCCGGCGCCCGGATGAGGATCGAGTCTGTCGAACGCGTCGGAGATGTTGTGGGAGCGGCCTTTTGGATCGACGTCGCAGATGCGGACGAAGATATCGGCGTGCGGGTTGTCCACGCTCAAGGCCACCTCGACGACTGGGAACCCCTCGAACTCAAGATCGGTGCTCAGTTCGGATGTGGTGAAGCTCAGCACATCCCGTCTTGCCTCCAACTTGGTGTTGTTTCGTACGCCGGCGTCGGCGGCGAGCCTGCGGCCGCCCACCGCGGGTGTCGGGTCGTGGGGGTCATAGCGGAATGTTGACTGACCGCCCGCAGGGGCAGTCGTTGCCAGCAGGCCGTCGTCGCTCGGGTACCAGGTGGTCTCGGTGCTGTTCGGCGGCCACGCCGGCAAGCTATGCCAGGCGTTGCGTCCGGTGACAAACGTGCGCACGGGTTGCGTACGGCCACCGGCTGCGCCGCTACCGAGGTGCGTGTCCAACCAGGTCAGGGCTTCGTTGTCGATGACAGAGGATCCATTGACAACATGGCCGCGATGGGTCCACGGTCCCAGCGTCAGGGCAACCTCGACGCCCCTGGACCGTAGCGCCTGGTACTGCTCGACGGTTTGTCCGACGAAGATGTCCTGCCAACCGCCGATCAGCAGTGTCGGCGTCTGGACCCGCTGCAGCGCATCGCTGTAGTTGTATCGATCCCAGTAAGGATCGCTCAAATCGGGCTGTTGCAGCCATTCCCGGTACCAGAGCGCACGCCCATCCAGGAGGGATTCCGCCGCGTCCGCCATGGGCAGACCCACGAAAGCGGCTTTCTGCCGGATTACGTTTTGCCTGTTTCCGGCGAGCAGCCGCACCAAGCCCGGCCGGTCCTCGACCGCGATGCTGTTGATGTCGCTCCAGCCGAGGAAGGTTTCCAGCGCGAACGAACCGTTCTCCCAGATGGCCCGGGAGAAATCGTGCGGTCCGGCGATCATCACGCTGGCCCGCAGCTCGGGCGGTGGGTCGGACAGCAGGGCCCATTGAACAAAGGCCAGGTACGACATTCCGAGCGTGCCGAGCTCTCCGTTGAACCACGGCTGCTCGCGCAGCCAGCCGACGGTGTCCTGGCCATCGTCGGCTTCGCGCACGAACGGCTGAAAGGAGTCGGTGGAGTCCTGCGTTCCACGACAGCTCTGCAGGATCACGTGGTAGCCACGGGCCGCGAAGGTCCGCGCGTAGAGCACGTCGACAGGCAGCCCTCGGCCGTACGGCGTGCGGATGAGGATCGTCGGGCCGGCGTTGGAGTCCAGCGGGGCGTAATGATCGCTGACCAGCACAAAGCCATCACGGGTCGGCGTGCGCAGACCGTGCTCGACCACGTACTCGTTGCGCGCCGGTGGTAACTTCCGAAGCCGATCCAAAATTCGGTCGACGGTGCGGGCGACGAGGCCCGGCGATGTCTTCACGGGACCAGCAGCGTGTCGTGGACGTGTTTGGTGTCGGCGTACTCCCTGACCCAGGCAATCTTCCCGTCACGTACCTCGAGAAATATGGCGATGTGGTTGTGGTAGGTGCGGCCGTTCTGCAGCTTGGCCTTGCTCTCGACGGTCATGGCCAGGCTGTTTCCTTCTACCAGCATCATTCCGGGCTCGAACGCCATGCCACCGACGGTCAGGTCCCCGACGAGGCGCATGGCCTGGGTGAACTCAGCTTTGTTGAGGGTGCCGCTCGCCTTCTGACCTCCGACCGACTGGGTACCCGACAGCCACCACTCGACGTCGTCGCTCAAGAACTCGAAGGCCCCGTCGAACTTTCGTTCGTTCATCAGGGCGTAGAAGCGCAAGACGACCGATTTCGGATCCAAAGCGTCCGCGCCAGGCGCGTCGACAACTGCATTCATACGTACAGCCGACCACCACGGCGGCGGCCAGTCCTCAGTAGTCGCTACTGGACCGCAACGCTCGGGCCACTGAGCGGCTGAACCTCCTCGCCTCGAGGTGTCGGGCTGAGCCTGGCGGGAGCGAGAGCGTCATCGTCGGTCAGGCGGTTTGTCGGTCGGGCAGCGCATCGGCCAGCTCGTGACGTCCGGAGACCCCGAGTTTTTCGTAGACCCGCTGAAGGTGGCTTTCGACGGTCCGAACCGAGAGATGCATGTCGCTGGCGATCTGCTTGTTGGAGCGACCTGCGGCGGCCTGCACCGCAGTGTCGAGCTCTCCTGGCGTGAGACGCACCCGGGCCATGATCAGCCGGACCGGGGGTGTCGCGGCTCCTTCGCAGCGGGCCAGGAGTCGCGCCGCTTGCCGCTCGGCGGCCGCGCCATCCCGATTCCTGCCAGCGTTGCGGAGAACGACGGCGGCTTCGGCGCGGGCTTCGGCGGCGTAGAGGAGTGCGCCCAGGTTCTCGAAATCGGAGGACACGTTGTTGAGCGCGTCGGCATTCCGGGCGGCGACGGCGTTGGTGTAGGCGACGCGGGCGGCCACCAGATCGCCATCGATTTCGTCGGCGAGCCGTGCGAGGCGGTCAGCGACATGGCGGGCCTGGCCGAGGCGGGCCAGGCCGTGCAGCGCGCTGGTGGCGCCGATGAGGTCACCAACCTCTTCGCCATGGTCGGCGGCCCGCTCGAGCAGTTGCCGCGCGCCAGGTAGGTTCCCGGCGGCGACTGCAGTCCATCCCCGGGCCACCAGCAGGTCGGTCTCGGTCACCGGAACCGTTGGCAGGCTGAGCGCGTCGCGGGCGGTGAGCGTCTCGGCGGCGCGGTCGGCCTGCCCAGTCAGAGCAAAAGCCTGCGCGCTGGCGACGCAGCCCATACCCGCCTGCACGGTGCGCCCGAGCTGCCGGAACAGGGCGTATGACTCACCGGCACGCCGAAACGCGCT
>JAWWOJ010000102.1:0-3808 GCA_033851885.1 Frankiales bacterium
GTGTGCTCGCGCCACGTCCACGACCGCCCCTCGAACAGCAGCCCCGGCCGGTCATCGTCCGCCCGAGCCCTGACCAGCGCGGACACCGTGGTCATCCACTCCATGACCCCTACCCCCGTCCCTGAACTGGTGCTGCTTCCGGGAGGTCAGACGGCTGCGGCAGCCTCGGCCTCGGTCAGGACCTTGGTCGCCCAGCCGTAGTCGGGCTTGCCCGACGGCGACCGCTGCATCAGGGGTACGACAGTGATGAACCGCGGCAGCTTGTAGCGCGCGATGATGGTCGACAGGTGCTGCTCGAGCTCCTCCTGCGTCGGGGCGGTACCGCCCTCGCGGACCTGCAGGACCGCCGCGACCTTCTGGCCCCATCGCGGGTCGGGGATGCCCGCGACCACCGCGTCGTGGATGTCGGGGTGCGACTTGATGGCACCCTCGACTTCCTCGGGGTAGATCTTCTCGCCGCCGGAGTTGATGCAGATCGAGCCGCGGCCGAGGAAGTGCATCGTGCCGTCCTCCTCGACCATCGCCATGTCGCCGGGCATCACCCAGCGGACTCCGTCGATGGTCACGAACGTCTTGGCCGTCTTCTCCGGGTCCCCGTAGTAACCGAGCGGGATGTGGCCCTTCTGAGCGACCCGGCCGACGACTCCCGAGCCGGGGACGACGAGCTTGAGGTCGTCGTCGAACACCGCGGTGCGCGGGTTCACCGAGAACTTCAGGCCATCCTTGGCGTTGCTGCCGGGCTTGGCCGAGCCGTTGTAGCCGGTTTCGGTCGACCCGAAGGAGTCGTTGATGAACAGGTTCGGGATGCGCTCGGTGAGCTTGTCGCGCACCGACTGGCTCAGCAGGGCGCCCGCTGAGGCGATCGCGAACAGCGAGGACAGGTCATAGGTCCCGCTGTCGAGCGCCTCGATGAGCGGCATCGCCATCGCGTCACCGACGATCGTGATGGTGTTGCACTTCTGCTCCTGGATGATCCGGAGCGCTCCGTCGCCGGAGTACCTGCGGATCAGGCAGACCTTGCCACCGCCGAGCAGGTTGATGAACGACCCCAGCTCGGCGGCGCCGTGCATGAGCGGCGGTGCCGGGAAGCTGACCATCGGGCTGTTGGCCACGGCTCGTACGCCGGCCTCCTCGGGCGCCTTCAGCGGCTCGCCGGCGGGGTAGCCGCCACCCATACCGGCGAAGAACAGGTCCTCCTGGCGCCACATGACGCCCTTGGGCATGCCGGTCGTGCCACCGGTGTAGATGATGAACAGGTCGTCGGCCGACCGGACGGGGAGGTCGCTGCGGTCGTCCTTCTGCGCAGCGAGCGCGTCCTCATAGCGCACGGAGCCCTCAGGGAGGTCGTACCCCTCGGTCGGTCCGACCGCGAGCAAGTGCTTCACGTCATCGACCTTCGGCAGCACCGCCGCCACCTTGTCGGCGAACTCGGTGTCGTAGACGACCGCGACCAGGTCGGCGTCGTCATAGAGGTAGCGGAGCTCCTCCTCGACGTAGCGGAAGTTCACGTTCACCGGCACGGCGCGGATCTTGAACAGCGCGTACATGGTCTCGAGGTACTCGGTGCCGTTCATCATGTGGCAGCCCACGTGGTCGCCGAGCCCGATGCCGACCGACTGGAAGTGGTGGGCGAGTGCGTTGGCGCGCGCGTCGAACTCGCGGAACGACAGGTGCCGTCCCTCCGCGTAGAGCGCGGGGCGATCGGGGACGGCGTCGACGACGTCCTCGAGCATGTCCGCCAGGTTGAACTCCACAGCTGTCTCCCCGTTAGTGCTTGAAGCCGGAGGTGGCGGTGGCCCCTCCGTCGACGGCCAGCTCGGCGCCGGTGATGTAGGACGCCGCGTCGCTCGCGAGGAAGGTCACGGCCTCCGCGACCTCCTCGGCCTTTCCGGTGCGGCGCATGGCGACCTGACGGCCGATGCCTTTCTGGCGGTCCGCCTCGTCGGGTACGAAGTGCCGGACCATCGGCGTGTCGATGCCGCCGGGGTGCACGCTGTTGACGCGGATGCCGTCCGAGGCGAGCTCGATCGCCGCGGCCTTCGTCATGCCGCGCACCGAGAACTTGGACCCCGAGTAGGCGATGAGGAAGCGGTTGCCGCCGAGCCCCTCGACCGAGGACAGGTTGACGATGGCTCCGCCGCCGGCCCGCTTGAGTGCCGGGTGCACCTCGCGCATGCCGAGGAAGCAGCCACGGGCGTTGACCCCGTTGACGCGGTCGTAGATGTCGTCGGTCGTGTTCTCGAGGGCCTCGATCAGCAGGATGCCGGCGTTGTTCACCAGGATGTCGATCTTTCCGAAGGCCTTCTCCCCCGCGTCGACGGCATCGCGCCACGACTGCGGGTCGGTCACGTCCAGGGTGACCGCGATCGCCTTGTCGCCAAGGGAAGCGGCCACCTCCTTGACGTCGGGGAGGATGTCGCCCAGCACGACAGCGGCCCCGCGGGACACCATCAGCCGGGCCGTCGCCTCCCCCATCCCGCGGGCCGAACCACTGATGAGGGCCACCCGCCCGTCCAACCTCGTCCTGTCGCTCATGACGTCGGCCTCTCACTGCCGACGACCCACATGGCGAAGAACTGCGAGCCACCGCCGTACGCGTGTCCCATGGCGACCTTCGCATCGGGCACCTGGTGCTCACCGGCCATGCCGCGCACCTGGTTGGCCGCCTCGAGGAAGCGGATCATCCCCGACGCGCCGATCGGGTTGGTCGACAGCACGCCACCCGACATGTTGATCGGCATCTCGCCGGTCAGTGACGTGGTGCCGTCCTGGACCATCTTCCAGCCGGTGCCCTCCTCGGCGAATCCGAGGTTCTCCATCCACATCGGCTCGAACCAGCTGAAGGGGACGTAGATCTCGGCGCAGTCGATCTGCCGGAACGGGTCGGTGATGCCCGCTTCCTTGTAGACCTCCTGGGCACACATCCGGCCGGCGTGCGGGTTGACCCTGTCACGACCGGCACCCATCGTCGGCTCGGACTTCACCGACGTGCCGTGGATCCAGGCGACCGGCCGGTCCTGCTTGGCCGCGGCTGCCTCCGACCCGATGACCATCGCCGCCGCACCGTCGGACGAGGGGCAGGTCTCGGCGTAGCGGATCGGGTCCCACAGCAGCGGCGACTCGGCGATCTTCTCGTACGTGATCTCGTGGTCGTGGACGTGCGCGAAGGGGTTCTTCAACGCGTTGAGGCGGTCCTTGAGGACCACCTTGTAGCCCGTGTCGAGGGGCGCACCCGACTTGCGGATGTAGCCGCGCACGATCGGCGCGAAGTAACCGCCGGCGCCCGCGACGAGCGGCTGCGAGAAGGGGATCCGGATGGACAGCGCCCACATGGCGTTGCTCTCCGACTGCTTCTCGAAGGCGACCGTGAGCACCCGCTCGTGGATGCCGCCCTGGACGAGGTGGCTCGCGACGACGGCCGTCGACCCGCCGACCGACCCGGCCGTGTGCACCCGGAACATCGGCTTGCCGATGGCGCCCAGCGCCTCGGCGAGGTAGAGCTCCGGCATCATGACGCCCTCGAACATGTCGGGCGCCTTGCCGACGACGACGGCGTCGATGTCCTTCCACTCCAGCTGCGCGTCGGCGAGCGCGCGGTCCGCCGCCTCGCGGACGAGGCCGGCGATGCTCACGTCCTTGCGCGCGCTCACGTGCTTGGTCTGCCCGGTCCCGAGGACCGCTGCGAGCTTGCCCGACATCAGTTGCTGCCTTCCAGGACGGCGACGAGGTTCTGCTGCAGGCACGGCCCGCTGGTCGCGTGCACGACGGCGTTCTTGGCCTCACCCTTGCTGATGCGGGCGAACGCCTC
>JAWWOJ010000107.1:0-2821 GCA_033851885.1 Frankiales bacterium
CCAGCGCGTTCAGGTTCGCCCCGTCCACGTACACCTGGCCGCCGGCGTCGTGCACCTTCGCACACAGATCGGCGATGCTGGCCTCGTAGACACCGTGCGTCGACGGGTAGGTCACCATGATCGCCGCCAGGTCCTCCCGGTGCATCGCGATCTTGCGGTCCAGGTCGGCCAGGTCGACGTTGCCGCTGTCGTCACATGCCACCACGGCCACCCGCATGCCCGCCATCACCGCGCTCGCCGCGTTCGTGCCGTGCGCGCTCGACGGGATCAGGCAGACGTCGCGCTGCTCGTCGCCGCGCGAGCGGTGATAGCCGCGAATCGCCAGGAGGCCGGCGAACTCGCCCTGGGAGCCGGCGTTCGGCTGCAGGCTCACCGCGTCGTACCCGGTGATCTCGCAGAGCCAGCCCTCGAGGTCGGTGACGAGCTGCCGGTAGCCGCGGGCGTGCTCGGTGGGAGTGAACGGGTGCAGCGCGCCGAACTCCGGCCAGGTGATGGGCTCCATCTCGGTCGTCGCGTTCAGCTTCATCGTGCACGAGCCCAGCGGGATCATGCTGCGGTCCAGCGCGAGGTCCTTGTCGGCGAGCCGGCGCAGGTAGCGCAGCAGCGCGGTCTCGCTGTGGTGGCTGGAGAAGACCTCGTGGGTGAGGAACGGGCTGGTACGGCGCAGTGCCGCGGGCAGCGCGTCCGGCGTACTGCTGTCGAGGGCGTCCCAGTCCTGCTTCGGGCGGCCGAACGCGTCGACGACGACGTCGAGGTGCGCGCGGGTGGTCGTCTCGTCGGTGCTGATGCCGATCATGGTCCCGGTGAGCCGGAGATCGACACCGGCCACGCGGGCCCGCTCGACGATCTCCGCCGCGTCCGGGCGGTCCACCGTGATGGTGTCGAAGAAGGCACCGGTCACGCCGAGCGCCGTGGCCAGCAGCGTCGCGTACCGGTGCGTGCGCTGGGCGATCGTGCTGAGACCCTCCGGGCCGTGCCAGACGGCGTACATCCCGGCGATGACCGCGAGCAGCACCTGGGCGGTGCAGATGTTGGAGGTCGCCTTCTCCCGGCGGATGTGCTGCTCGCGGGTCTGCAGGGCGAGGCGGTAGGCCCGGTGGCCGTCGGCATCGACGCTGACGCCGACCAGCCGACCAGGAATGGCCCGCTCGAGTCCGCTCCGGACGGCCATGTAACCCGCGTGCGGGCCGCCGTACCCGAGCGGGACGCCGAAGCGCTGGGACGTCCCGACCGCCACGTCGGCGCCGGCGTCCCCGGGGCTCTCCAACAAGGTCAGGGCGAGCAGATCGGCCGCCACGACGAGCAGCGCCCCGCTGGCGTGGGCGTGCTGCGCGAGCGGCTTGAGGTCCCTGACCTGGCCCGTCGTCCCCGGGTACTGGACGAGCAGACCGAAAATGTCGCTAGGGAGACTTGTCGACAGGTCGACGATGCGGACCTCGATGCCGAGCGGCAGGGCCCGGGTCTTGACGACCGCGATCGTCTGCGGGTGGCAGTCCTGGTCGACGGCGAAGACGGCCGCGGCGGGAGCCTTGGTCTGCCGACGGCACAGCGTCATCGCCTCGGCGGCCGCGGTGCCCTCGTCCAGCAGGCTGGCATTCGAGGTCGGCAGGCCGGTGAGGTCGCCGATCAGCGTCTGGAAGTTGAGCAGCGCCTCCAGTCGGCCCTGGCTGATCTCCGGCTGGTACGGGGTGTAGGCGGTGTACCAGGCTGGGTTCTCCAGCACGTTGCGCAGCACGACCGGCGGCGTGTGGGTGCCGTGGTAGCCGAGGCCGAGCATCGGGACCTGGACGGTGTTGCGCGCGGCGAGGGCGCGCAGTTCCGCGATGGCCTCCTGCTCGGTGGCAGCAGCAGGCAGCCGGAGCTGCTCGGTCGCCCGGATCGCGTCCGGGACAGCGGTCTTGGCGAGGTCCTCGAGCGAGCCGTGGCCGATCACCGCCAGCATCTTGGCGACCTCGTCCTCTGACGGGCCGATGTGCCGGGTCGCGAACGGGGCGGCGGACTCGAGAGCCGCCAAGCTCAGGCTGGTTGCCATGTGGCCGGGCCTTTCGGAGGGCATGCTGACGCGGACCCTCCCCCTCTGTCATGGTGCCTGAGAGCTTCGCCCCCGCGCTGCCACTGCCATGACAGGTACGTGAGCTTTCACCGTCGGCGTCCAGCCCTGCTGCCACAGGTCTGAAGCTTTCCAGAGGTGCCTACCCCGTGCGGTCCGGTTGCCTGAGAGGTTGTCGGGGAGAGGATGCTCCTTCGGCGCCCGGCGCTGGCTGCGCTGGGACTCTCCCGCGTGGGGTGGTCGGCACCGTGAAAACTACCAGCGCGACGCGCTGAGGGCACCCGTCGACACGGGGTGATCTGTGTCAGGCGCTGGTGCGCCGCTTGCGCCGGCTGGCGAGCTCGTCGCCCGGGTGCGCCTCGGAGCCCGTGCCAGCCTGACCGCTCGCCTGACTGCCGGCCTGCTGGTCGCGGTGCGCCCGCTCCCCCGGGAGCGAGGCGAGGGTGCCCTCGACGTCGCGCACCTGGCGCCCCACGGCGATGGCGAACACCGCCTGTCCACCCTGCAGCAGGTCGACCATCTCATCGGTGCTGGTGCACTCGTAGACGGTGGTGCCGTCGCTGATCAGGGTCACGTTGGCGAGGTCGTCGGCGCCACGGTGGCCGAGCGTGCCAATGGCGGTCCGGATGTTGGGCAGCGAGACCCCGGCGTCGAGCAGCTTCTTGACGACCTTGAGCACCAGGATGTCCCGGAAGGCGTAGAGCCGCTGGGTCCCTGAGCCGGAGGCCTCGCGCACACTCGGCTCGACCAGCCCCGTGCGGGCCCAGTAGT
>JAWWOJ010000555.1:0-3257 GCA_033851885.1 Frankiales bacterium
GCAGTGTGGGGGTCAGGGGTTCGAGTCCCCTCAGCTCCACCCGTACGACCTGGGACGATGACGCAGAGTCATCGTCGTAGGGTCGTTGGTGGCCCAGTTTTGGCCCAGTTCTGAGCGTGGCACCTCACGGGAGTGTGGGGGTCGTAGCCACGATCTCGTGGTGAATGGCAAGGCCGAGACGCGATCCGTCGGAACGGCTCGGCGGTCGTAACGCAGCGCAATCTTCGACCTCAACGTCACGGCATTGCATCGGGTCTTGATGGCGTGACTCCGACGAGTCCCTCGCGGGCGGGTCAACGACGGGCGCTCCTCCGTGAGAGCAGGAGGGGCGCAACTCACTAACCTGCCCGAGCAGGAGCGCGAGCACGATCGCGTCGTCCCTCGCGAGCTCCTCCGCAGCGATGTAGCCGACGAGTGCTTCCCACGTGCGATGATCGGCTTTCGACGGTGATGGAACCGTCGGTTCTCGTGCCGCAGGGGCGCGGAGCGGCAGATGAGCGCGTCAGGCAGGTGGGCTGAGGTCGCGATGCGGCCGGACCACTCACCGTGCGTCGTCCATGCACAACCCGCGCAATCGGCGGATGTCCGTACGCTCGGCGTGTGACGGAGTTCGAGATGACCGTGTCGGTGTTTCCCACAACAGGCGAGGACACCGCTGAAGTAGATGCGCTGTTCGAAGAGATCGGTCTTGAGGTGAGATGCCTCGGGGTGCACGCGGCCGGGGGCGGTCCGCATCACTGGTTGCTCGAAATCGAAACCGACACCATCACGGGGTTTTTCGCAGCGCTCGGCGCTACCCCGGTCGGCGGACTCGGATGGCTCGCACGCAAGTTGTGGTTGATTCGGAAACGGCACGGCGGACCAGGCGGCCGGGTAGTTCTGCGAGACCGCGAGCGTCGTGTCTCGCTGGAGTTGACCGACGAGACGACGGACGGGGCCGCAGACGCCTTCACCGAGCAACGTCTGAAGAGAGGCGCGTACTTGTGGGACTCGACGGCGAATCTGTGGACTCCGCCCAACTGACGACAGGTTGAGACGTCCGCAAGGGTCCGATAGAACGAGGGTTTCAGCCCGCCGCGCGATGGCTTGGACGAGCCGGTGCCTTGCGCTTCGCAGGCAGTTTCTTATCGGCCGTGGCGGGGCGCTTCTCGCCCACGGTTGACACCTTGGAGACGGCCGCGGGGACCTTCTCGCCAACAGCTTGCCCCCGCTTGACGCCGACGACCACGACGCCCTTCTCGTTCAGAGCGAAGTCGATGGGCACGCTTCCGGCTGCCCCGAAGTCAGCCAGGACCCGCAAGTGTCCGCCGAGAGCCTCGACGTACTTCCTCACCGTCCCGATCTCGCTTGCTTCAAGCGAGCCCTTCTCGAGTTGGCTGACACGGGACTGCGTGACCTCCATGACCTGAGCCACTTCGACCTGCGTGAGGTGCTGCGCCTTCCGGACATCCGCGAGGCGGTATGCCTGCAGCTCGGCCAGAGCGCGAGTTCGATGCTCAGCCACCTTGGCCTCATCGACCAGGCCGCGCGCAACGGCCTCCTTGCGTACCTCTCGCCAGTTCTTCGCCATAATGTCGTTCACCTGTCCGGGCACGCCATGCGCCCTTCACATTTTGTCGCCCGCCATGGGCGCTCATCTTGCTGTTCTTATTGATCTTCTAGGTACGCCGTGTACCGCTTCTCCGCGAGCGGGATCGCCTCGCGATACCAGGTCTGCCAGGCCCCGGACTTGTCACCGGCTACAAGGAGGACGGCCTGTCGCTTCGG
This sequence comes from Frankiales bacterium, assembly GCA_033851885.1. GTDB lineage: Bacteria > Actinomycetota > Actinomycetes > Mycobacteriales > SCTD01 > RYN-111. The sequence continues at coordinate 1,768 of JAWWOJ010000555.1, forward strand.
GTCGAAGACGAACAGGATCCGGACCTCGCTGGTGCCTGCGGAGCCCGGGCGCAGTTCCTTCATGTTGTGGATCTTGGAGCCCTTGACACGGTCGGCATACGGGCGTCCCAGGGTGGGGCCTTGGTCCTCCAGCAGGTCGATCGCGTTGACGACCAGGTTGGCGCTCTCCGGGTCGAGGTTGAGGAGCCAGTCCTCTACCTCGTCGAGGAGGATCACTTCCCAGACCATGCCACAACTATGACCCTGGACTAATATGATGTCAAGGTTATCTTACTCGCTGTGGTGAAGCTGGCGTTCGCCGCCACGCTCCACGGCGTCGTCCCTACACGTGCACGTCCCGACCCTTGGCTCCTTGGCGTCCGCCAAGCGGCATGAGCGGGCGCCGCCGTGGCAGGACAACAAGCGTCCCGATCCGGGCGGAGGCTCCGATGCCCTGAGTGTGGCGGCCAGCCGTAGCCCACTTGGTTGAGCAGCACGGAGCATCCGGATGTCGAGAAGAAGCACGCTTACCCGACTGCATATGACCGCGGTGAGATTGGGGCGACCGACAGCCTTGCCGTCTCAGCAGGGGGGTCTGCGACCCCAAGATGGCTAGGTATTCACGCTCAGACCGGGCTGGCCTCGGCCATTCTCGTGCCCAGGGTCCGACTCATCATCCCTGGTCGTCGGTTCAAGCCCGACCCGCCCCACACGACGGCTTCGGCTGATTCTTGACACTCCCCGTTCATGAGGGAGCTGAGTGTGGCCGAGCAGCGGTATCAGGCTGTGTTGGCGGTGATCGCCGACGGGCGGACGGTGAAGGAGGTCGCCGCCCCGTGGGCGGTGAGCAGACAGACGCTGCATGCGTGGATGGCGCGGTATGAGTCCGGGGGGTTGGAGGGCTTGGTGGACCGGTCGCACCGGCCGGTGTCGTTCCCGCACCAGATGCCGGCGGAGCTCGAGGCACGGGTGCTCGAGATGAGGCGGGCGCATCCGTTTTGGGGGCCATATCGGATCGTGGTGGAGCTGCGTCGCCAGGGCGTTGACCCGGTGCCTTCGGAGTCCGGTGTGTATCGCTGTCTGGTTCGGGCGGGGCTGATTGAGCCGCAGCGGCGTAACCGGCGTCGGGAGGACTGGAAGCGGTGGGAGCTGGGCCGGCCGAACGAGCTGTGGTAGATGGACACGGTCGGGGGGTTCCTGCTGGCCGACGGCACGCATGCGAAGGCGCTGACGGGGGTGGATGACCACTCACGGTTCTGCGTGTCCGCGAAGCTCATGGTGAGGGAGCGGGTGCAGCCGGTCTGTGATGGCCTGGCGCTGGCACTGCGGACGTTCGGGGTCCCGGACGTTGGCGGGCTTTCTTGTCATCATGGCCTTCGGCGGGCGACAAGGCGTGGTTCAGCGTGTACACGCCGACGCGTCGGCCGAGAGCGAGGCCGGCCTCGTGGTCGAGTCGAGTGTGCACGCCGGCGTAGATCCTGCTCAGGCCCGCCTCGGACTCGACCGCCCGC
>JAWWOJ010000223.1:0-4161 GCA_033851885.1 Frankiales bacterium
CGTCAACCGGGGCGACGGTGGGTAAAGCGGGTGCGGTCACGCGCGCCATGGTGCCGCACGCGGCAACCAGGTTCGGTCAGGCCCCGCCAGCGAGCGCGGGCGCGTCGAGCAGCTGGCCGTGTCGGTCGTCGTACCTCCCGCACGCGATGTCCGCGACCACCGCGGCTGTCGCCGACGGGTCGTCCCATGCGGTCACGTCGTCCCAGACCGGCATCGACAAGGTGAGGTCTGTGCGCACCAAGCCGGGGAGGACGTCGAGCACGACCACCCCCGTACCCCGCAGCGGTTCGACCAGGGACTCGGTGAACAGCGAGATGGCGCGCTTGGACACGGCGTAGCCGGTGTAGGTGCCGCTGAGCGTCGCGGCGCGGGCCCGGGAGGCCAGGTTGACGACTCGACCGTGCCCCCGCTGGACCATGGGTGGCAGCAATGCCCGGGTCATGAGCAGTGGTCCGCGCAGGTTGGTCTCGACGACCCGCCACACGTCCTCGCGGTCGCACTCCCAGAACGGCAGCTGGCGCGTTTCGATCGTCGCGGCGTTGTTGACCAACAGGTCCACGGTGCCCAGGTGCTGCTCGGCGTGCATGACGACCCGGTCGACGGCCGCGGCGTCGGTGACGTCGATGGCCGCGGGGAACGCCTTCACGCCGTGCCGTGCCGCCAGCTCCTCGGCGAGGACGTTGACCTCGGCACCGGTGCGGGACAGCAGGAGGAGCGACATTCCCTCGGCCGCGAGGGCTGCGGCGATCTCCCGGCCCAGTCCTCGACCGGCGCCGGTGACGACCCCCACCTGACCGCTCAGCCTCATGACCGAACCCTACGGACACCAGGCTTGTACGCCGAGACGGTGCGGTCACCGTCGACCCAGAACCGCCAGGGGGTCTCGGTGCCCACGGTGATGCCCACCCGCGGGCCAGCGGCGACGGTGGGCCGCCGGCCGTGTCGCGGCAGCAAGCGGACCGCCGATGCCGGGTCGAGCAGGTCGGCGCCGAGCGACGAGGCGTCGAGGACGAGGGCCCTGGCCAGTCGCGCCGGGCCGCGGCAGAGGTCCCGGTCGGAGGAGCGCGGACGGCGCTCACGTGCGAGCTCGAGCCCGTCGACCACTTCGCCCGCGCGCAGCAGGACGGCCGAGGCGCGGCCCTCCGGACCCGTGACCACGTTGGCGCACCAGTGCATGCCGTAGGTGAAGTAGACGTAGAGGAACCCTGGCGGGCCGTACATCAGCTGGTTGCGCGGCGTGGGCCCCCGATGGGCATGGGAGGCGGGGTCCAGACCCTCGCCGCTGTAGGCCTCGACCTCGGTCAGCCGCACCGTGACGCCGTGCGCCCGAAGCAGGCAGCCCAGCAGGTCAGGCGCGACCTTGTCGGCCGGACGGTCGAGGTTCACGACGGCGTAGCGGCAGCCCAGTTCTGGTGCGCGACGACCTCGATGCGCAGGGCCTCGAGCTGCTCGCTGACGCGCACCGGCGCCGTACCCCCGTGGCCTTGCCGGGCCGCGATCGCGCCACGGACGTCCAGGACCGAGCGGATGTCCGGCGTGAGGTGCGGCGAGATCTTCTGCAGGCCGTCGTCGTCGACCTCGTGCAGGTCGAGCCCGGTGGCGGCGCAGTGCTGGACGAGCTGGCCGACCGCCTCGTGTGCCTCACGGAAGGCGACGCCGCTCTTGACCAGCAGCTCCGCGACGTCGGTGGCGAGCGCGAAGCCGAGTGGCGCCGCGGCCTCGAGCACCTCGGCGTGCACGGTCATGGTCGCGATCATCCCGGTCATCGCCGGCAGCACGACCAGCAGCGTCTCGACCGCGTCGAAGGACGGCTCCTGCGACTCCTGCATGTCGCGGTCATAGGTGAGCGGCAGCCCCTTGAGCATCGCCAACTGACCGGTGACGTGGCCGATCAGCCGGCCGGCCTTCCCGCGAGCGAGCTCGGCGATATCGGGGTTCTTCTTCTGCGGCATGATCGAGCTGCCGGTCGAGAAGGCATCGTCCAGGGTGACCCAGCCGAACTCGGTGGTGTTCCAGAGCACGACCTCCTCCCCCAGCCGCGACAGGTGCACCCCGAGCAGGGCGGCGCAGAAGAGGAACTCGGCGACGAAGTCCCGGTCGGAGACCGCGTCCATCGAGTTGGGGGCAGCGGAGCCGAAGCCGAGCTCGGCCGCGGTGCTGATCGGGTCGACCGGCAACGAGGAACCGGCCAGAGCGCCCGAGCCCAGCGGCGACACCGAGGCACGCAGGTCCCAGTCCCGCAGCCGGTGGACGTCGCGGGCGAAGGCCTGCACGTGGGCGAGCAGCTGGTGGGCGAACAGCACGGGCTGGGCGTGCTGCAGGTGGGTCATGCCCGGCGCGGGCGTGTCGAGGTGCAGCGCCGCCTGCGCGACGAGCGCGGCCTCCAGCCCGGACAGGTCGCGCACGACCGCGCGCGCGTGGTCGCGGAGGTAGAGCCGCAGGTCGGTCGCCACCTGGTCGTTGCGCGACCGTCCGGCGCGGAGCTTGCCACCCAGGTTGCCCAGCTTCTCGAGCAGGCCGCGTTCGAGAGCGGTGTGCACGTCCTCGTCCGAGATGTCCGGGCGGAACGTGCCGTCGGCGACCTCGGAACGCAACTCGTCGAGCGCACCGAGCATCCGGCTCAGCTCGTCGTCGCTGAGCAAGCCGGCACGGTGCAGGACACGAGCGTGCGCCTTCGACGCCAGCAGGTCGTAAGGGGCGAGCCGCCAGTCGAACTGGACGCTGACAGAGAGCCGGGCGAGCGCCTCAGCGGGACCACCCTCGAACCGCCCTCCCCAGAGGGACGTCACTTGTCGAGGCGAAGGTCACGGCGCGCCGCGATCTTCGACGGCAGGCCCCAGAGCTCGACGAAGCCTTTGGCCAGCGACTGGTCGAAGGTGTCGCCCTCGTCATAGGTCGCGAGGTCGAAGTCGTAGAGCGACGCGTCGCTGCGGCGGCCATTGACCGTGCAGGTGCCGTGGTGCAAGGTGAGCCGGATCTCGCCTGACACGTGCTGCTGGCTGGACGCGACGAAGGAGTCGAGGGCGCGCTTCAGCGGGGAGAACCACAGACCGTCGTAGACGAGCTCGGTCCAGCGCTGCTCCACGGATCGCTTGAACCGCCGCAGGTCGCGCTCCATCGTGAGGTCCTCGAGCTCGGTGTGCGCGGCGATGAGGGCCAGCGCGCCGGGAGCCTCGTAGACCTCGCGGCTCTTGATGCCGACAAGGCGGTCCTCGACCATGTCGAGCCGGCCGAAGCCCTGTGCGCCAGCCCGCTTGTTGAGCTCCTCGATGGCCTGCAGCACCGTGACGGAGCGGCCGTCGATATGGGTCGGGACACCGTGGTGGAAGGTGAGGACCAGCTCGTCGGGACCACTGCTGGTGCCGGGAGCCTGCGTGTAGCTGTAGACGTCCTCGATCGGGCCGTTCCAGGGATCCTCGAGGAAGCCTGTCTCGACCGCACGGCCCCACACGTTCTGGTCGATCGAGTAGGGGGACTTCTTGGTGACGTCGATCGACAGGCCGCGCTCCTCGGCGAACGCAATCGCCTTGTCGCGGGTCATCCCGGAGTCGCGCACCGGCGCGATGCACTTCAGCTCAGGAGCGAGCGCCCCGATGCCGACCTCGAAGCGCACCTGGTCGTTGCCCTTGCCGGTGCAGCCGTGCGCGACCGTGTCGGCGCCGTGGTACTTCGCCGCCTGCACGAGGTGCTTGACGATGAGCGGGCGCGAGAGGGCAGAGACCAGGGGGTAGCGCCCCATGTACAGGGCGTTGCTCTGGAGGGCAGGCAGACAGAACTCGTCCGCGTACTCGTCGCGGACGTCGGCGACGACGGCCTCCACCGCACCGCAGTCGAGGGCCCGCTGGCGGATCACCTCGAGGTCCTCGCCGCCCGGGCCGACGTCGGCCGCCACGGCGACGACCTCCTTGCCCGTCTCGTTGGCGATCCAGCCGATGGCCACGGACGTGTCGAGGCCTCCGCTGTAGGCGAGGACGACGCGGTCAGACACGAGCTTTCTCCTGTGCTGTCAGAGGGTCCGGCCCTCGGCGAGCCGCAACAGGCGGTCGGCGAGGGCATCGGCGGCCGGAATGGCCGGCTGCCGGGTGATGAGCAGAACGGTGTCGTCGCCCGCGACGGTGCCGGCGACCTCGGGCAGGCCGGCACGGTCAAGGGCCGACGCGA
>JAWWOJ010000288.1:0-4845 GCA_033851885.1 Frankiales bacterium
GACAGCAACTCCGTCGCGACACCCGCCGGGGGACAGGCGATCGTGGACACGGCGATCACGACCTTCGGCCGCCTCGACATCGTCGTGAACAACGCCGGCATCGTGCGCGACCGGACCTTCCCGAAGATGACCGCCGACCTGCTCGACCCGGTCCTCGACGTGCACCTGCGTGGCGCGTTCTTCGTGACCCGGCCGGCCTACGACCACATGAAGGACGCGGGGTACGGACGCATCATCTCGACGACGTCGGCGGCAGGGTTGTTCGGCAACTTCGGTCAGACCAACTACGGCGCGGCCAAGATGGCGCTCGTCGGGATGACGCGGGTGCTCGCTCTCGAGGGCGCGAAATACGGGATCCGCGCGAACGTCGTCGCGCCCATCGCGGCCACCACCATGTCCGCTGGCCTGCTTGACGAGGACTGGGAGCGGCGACTCGACCCGGCTCTCGTGTCCCCTGTCGTGGCATACCTGGCCCACGAGTCCTGTGACGCCTCAGGCGAGATCCTCTCCGCGGCCGCCGGCCGGGTCGCCCGGGTGTTCATCGCCGAGGGCCCCGGCTACTACTCGCCGTCGCTGACGCTCGAGGATGTCCGCGATCACTGGGCGACCATCTGCTCCGAAGCGGACTATGCCGTGCCGATGAGCGCTGAGCAGGAGCGCGACGTGCTCGAGGCGGCGTTCGACCGCCCCGTCCCGCACGGCGCGTCCTGAACGGCGTGCCAGGATTCGACCCGTCGCCTGAGGCGGAGGCCTTCCGGGCGCGGATCGAGACGTTCGTGCGCGAGCAGGTCGTGCCCCTCGAGCCCCGGGCGTTCCTGTCGTTCGACGACGCGATGCGCATCGAGGTCCAAGCCCTCGGGAAGGCCGAGGGGCTGTGGGCTCCGCACCTGAGCAAGCAGCTGGGCGGTGGGGCCTTCGAGTTCGTCGAGGCCGTCGCGCTGTTCGAGGAGGCGGGTTTCAGCTTGCTCGGTCCGCTCGCCCTCGGGATCGCCGCCCCCGACGAGGGGAACTGCCACCTGCTCGACCGCGTGGCTACGGAGGCGCAGCGCGAGCGGTTCCTGCTGCCGCTCGCGAGCGGAGCGGTGCGCTCGTGCTTTGCCATGACCGAGCCGGCTCCCGGCGTCGGGAGCGACCCGAGAGCCGTCGCCACACGCGCCGTCCGGGTGCCCGGCGGCTGGTCGCTCACCGGTGACAAGCACTTCATCACCGGCGCCGACGGGGCATCGTTCGCCATCGTCATGGCTGCCACGGGGGAGAGCCCCGGCGACGGTGTCACGATGTTCCTCGTCGACGCCGCAACCGCGGGTTGGGACGTCACGGGCCACTACGCGACGCTCGACATCGCCATGGTGGGTGGTCACTGCTCTGTCGAGCTCAGGGACTGCTTCGTGCCCGAGGACTGCGTGCTGGGGGAGGTAGGCGAGGGGTTCCGATACGCGCAGGTGCGGCTGGCCCCCGCGCGTCTCACCCACTGCATGCGCTGGCTCGGCGCCGCGAGGCGGGCGCACCTGACCGCCGTGGCGCGTGCCGCGGAGCGGCAGCTGTTCGGTGCGCGACTGGCCGATCTCGGGATGGCACAGGCGATGATCGCTGACAACGAGATCGACCTCGCTGCCTCCCGCGCCCTGCTGCGCCAGGCCGCGTGGGCCGTGCAGCAGGACAGGGACGCTCTGCTGGCGTCCTCGCGCTGCAAGGTCTTCGTGAGCGAGGCGGTGGGCCGGGTGGTCGACCGGTCGGTGCAGCTGATGGGCGGACTGGGGACGGTGCTCGACCAGGGAGTCGCCCGGATCTATGCCGACATCCGGGCCTTCCGGATCTATGACGGCGCGTCCGAGGTCCACCGGATGTCGATCGCGAAGCGGGCCGTCCAACGCGTCAGCGCCAGCTCCTAGCGACCGCGTGCCGCCGAGGCGAAGGGTGACAAAGGACCCTGGCGAGGGGGTCCCCGCCGCTGGACAGTCGGTGCGTGAGACCGAGCGCGAGGTCGACCCCCACACCAAGAGGCGGTCGCCCGGTGAGGGTGGCCGCCTCTTGTTCGGTGGGTAGCCGGAGGGCCTCGACTTGAAACTCAGGTAAGGCTGCCCTTAGGTTGGTCGCGGAGACACCCCACCGCGACGAAAGGCCTTCCCGCTCATGCGCCGACTGCCAGCGACGCCGATCCTCCTGGCAGGGGTCGTGCTCCTGACGGGGTGCTCGTCCAGCAGCAACTCGACGGCCCCGGCGCCCACCAGCTCGAGTCCGGCACCCGAGGCCGTCACGACGTCGGCGGCCGCGGTCCAGACCGGGCTCAACAAGATCGTCGGGCTCGCCGCATCGATCAAGGGACAGATCGGCGTCGGGTCCCGGGCGAAGAGCCTCGACGCCGGGATCGAGCCGATCTGGGCGACGATCGAGGGCACGGTCAAGAAGAACGACTCCGACAGCTACCTCGCGCTCGAGGACGCGTTCGCTGTCCTGCAGGACGCCGTCAAGGCCGGCGACGCGAGCCAGGCCGCTGCGGGCGACGACGCCGTGTCGAAGGCTGTGACCGCCTACCTCGCTAGGTTCCCGGCATGACCCTGTGGCTGCGGCGGGCGCTCGTGGCGATCGCCGGTGCGCTGCTGCTGCTCGGACTGAACCCCGGTGCCGCACACGCGGCCGGCTCCGGTGTGAGTCGAGCAGCGGCCATCAAGCAGCTCGAGGTCGTCCGCGGGTCCATCGACCGCACGCTGACGCTGATCAAGGAGGGCAAGGCAGACCAGGCCTTCGCCGAGGCGAAGGCCGGCTACCTCAGCCACTTCGAGTACGTCGAGGTGCCGCTGCGGGTGGCCGACCCCGGCCTCACCTCCGATGCCGAGACGAAGTTCGCCGAGATCCGTGGCCTGATCACCAGCCACGCCCCGACCGGCCAGGTACGAGACCGCATCGTCGAGCTGCGCCGGCTCATGGACGACGCCGAGCGGACGCTCACCGACAAGGGCCTGTCCGCGCCCGCGGTCGTCGCCGGACAGTCGTTCGTCATCATCTTCCGCGAGGGTCTGGAAGCCGTCCTGCTCGTCACCGTGCTGCTCGGCTACCTCGAGTCGGCCAAGGCCACCCACCTGCGCCGACCCATCTTCGCCGGCATGGGTCTGGCCGCCCTCGCCTCGGCCGGGACCTTCTTCCTGCTGCGCAGCGTCCTGTCCGTGATCCCGTTCGGCCGCGAGATCCTCGAGGCCGTCACGGCTCTGCTCGCCGTCGTCGTTTTGTTCTACGTCTCGTTCTGGCTCATCGCGAGGATGGATCAGAAGCGCTGGCTGGAGTTCCTCAAGGCCAAGGTCTGGACCGCCGTGAGCGTCGGCTCCACGTCGGCGCTGCTGCTGGTCGGCTTCACCGCCGTCTACCGCGAGGGCTTCGAAACCGCGCTGTTCTACCAGGCGCTGCTGTCCTTCGGCGACGGACTGGGGATCTGGGTGCTGACGGGCCTGCTCACCGGGCTCGCTGTCCTGGCGGTCGTCGCCTGGCTGATCTTCAAGCTCGGCCGTCGGATGCCCATCAAGCAGTTCCTCGCCACCGCGGTCGTCCTGCTCATGTCCACCTCGATCGCCTTCCTCGGCAACGCCGTCCGGTCGCTCCAGGAGGCCGACGTCATCGGGCTGCATCCCTGGAACGGCTGGCCCCAGCCGCCCATCTTCGTGCGCCAGTCGCTGGGCTACTGGCCGAGCCGCGAGACCATCGCCGCCCAGGCCGTCCTGGTCGCGGTCTACGTCCTCGGCGCCGTCTACATGTTCGTCCTGCGCCCTCGGCTCGACCGGCGCACGGCCGTCAGTCAGCCGCGGTCGACCGCCGGCGCCTCCGTGTGACGCAGTGATCGCGTGAGCCAGTGACCGTACGCGTCGGTGTCGACGTCGGAGGCACCTTCACCAAGGCAGTCGCCTTCGACCTGCTGGCCGGCCACGCCGTGGCCGAGCAGATCGTGCCCACGACGCACGAGGCGGCCGACGGCGTGGCGGCCGGTGTCGTGCAGGTCGTGACCGCGCTGGCAGAGCAGCTCGGCGCCGAGCGCGTCGAGATGGTGACGCACTCGACCACCCAGGCCGTGAATGCCTTGCTCGAAGGCGATGTCGCGATGGTCGGCATGGTCGGCATGGGCCGCAGCCCTGATCTGCGGAAGTCACGCAAGCGCACCGTCGAGGCGCGGATCGAGGTCACGCCGGGCCGTCAGCTGCGGGTCGTGACGGAGTTCCTCGACGTCACGGCGGGGCTCGACGAGGCGACGGCCGCCGCGGCCGTCGACCGGCTGGTGGCGGCGGGTGCCCAGGCCATCTCGGTCGCCGAGGCGTTCGCGCCGGACGACGCCCGCAACGAGCTCCTGGTGCGGGCCGCCGCTGCCGCGCGTGGCCTGCCTGTCTCCACCTCGGCGGAGCTGACCGGTCTCTACGGGCTGGAGCTCCGCTCGGTCTCGGCTGCCCTCAACGCCTCCATCCTCCCCATCGCCCTGCGGACGGCGGAAGTGGTCGCCGAGGGCGTGGCGCGGGCCGGCATCAGCGGCCCGGTGATGGTGATGCGCGGCGACGGGGGAGCGACGGACCTGGCGGGATTCCGGCAGGCGCCGGCCCGGACGCTGTACTCCGGTCCGGCCGCGTCGGTCGCAGGTGTGCTCAGGACGGTGCGGCTGAAGGATGCCATCGTGCTGGAGGTCGGGGGGACGAGCACCAACGTCGCCGCCATCCGGCGCGGACGGCCTGGCCTGTCCTACGTCCAGGTGGCCAGCCACGCCACGGCTGTCCGCGCCGTGGACGTGCGCGTGCTCGGCGTCGCAGGCGGATCCATGCTGCGGGTCCGCCGGAACAAGGTGTATGGCGTCGGCCCCCGCAGCGCGCACAT
>JAWWOJ010000294.1:0-6798 GCA_033851885.1 Frankiales bacterium
GCCGGTCGGGTTGGCGCCCTCCACCTTGAGGTGCACCTCACAGCCGGTGAGCGCCGACAGGTGGTACGCCGGAACCAACGGCGTCGCTCCCTCGAGCAACGTCACCACGGGGGTGTCGGCGGTGACCGGCAGCCGGTCCCGGTACTCCTCGATCAGACCGCGCCATCCGACACCCACAGCTACTGCCCCTCCACCCTCATCACGCTCGCGACGTCGCGCACGACGTCGAGGCCTCGCAGCTCCTCCACGACGGCCTGCAGAGCAGCATCGCGTGCCGTGTGGGTGACGACCACCAGCGACGCGTCGTCGCCGTGGCCCTCCTGCCGGACGGTGCGGATCGAGACGTCGTGCGCGCTGAACGTGTTGGCGACGGCGGCGAGCACGCCGGCCTTGTCGGCGACGTCGAGGCTCACGTGGTAGCGGGTGACCACCTCGCCCATCGGCTGGACCCGCAGGTCGGCGTAGGACGACTCACCCGCGCCCCGCGCGCCCGACAGCGTGTTGCGGGCGACGGCGACCAGGTCCCCGAGGACGGCGGACGCCGTCGGCGCGCCCCCGGCGCCGCGGCCGTAGAACATCAGCTGGCCGGCGGCGGCAGCCTCGACGAAGACGGCGTTGTAGGCCTCACGCACCGACGCGAGCGGGTGCGACCTGGGGATCATCGCCGGGTGCACGCGGACGCTCACGCCGTCGCCGTCTCGTTCGGCGATCGCAAGCAGCTTCACGACCGACCCCATCGCCTTGGCGCTGGCGACGTCGGCCGCGGTCACGTCGCTGATGCCCTCGCGGTGCACGTCGGCGGCGGTGACCCGGGTATGGAACGCCAGGCCGGCGAGGATCGCGGCCTTGGCCGCGGCGTCGAAGCCCTCGACGTCGGCGGTCGGGTCGGCCTCGGCGTAGCCGAGCGCAGTGGCCTCGTCGAGGGCCTCCTGGAAGCCCATGCCGAGCTCGTCCATGCGCGTGAGGATGTAGTTGGTCGTGCCGTTCACGATGCCCATGACGCGGCTCACGTCGTCGCCGACCAGCGACTCCCGCAGCGGCCGCAGGATCGGGATCGCGCCGGCGACGGCGGCCTCGTAGTAGAGGTCGGCCTTGCCCTCGAGCGCCGCCCGGTGCAGCGACCCGCCGTCCTCCGCGAGCAGCGCCTTGTTGGCCGTGACCACTGACTTGCCGGACCGCAGCGCCGACACCAGCAGCGTCCGCGCCGGCTCGATGCCGCCGATGACCTCGACGACGAGGTCGACATCGTCCCGGGCGACGAGCGCCGCCGCATCGGTGGTGAACAGGGTGTCGTCGACGTCGACGTCGCGGCGCTTCTGCAGCCGGCGTACGGCGATCCCCGCGATCTCGAGGCGCGCCCCGACCCTGGCTTCGAGGTCGCCGCCATTGGCCTGCAGCGCCCGCACGACCTCGGTGCCGACCGTGCCGCAGCCGAGGAGGGCGACCTTCACCGGACCTCCACCGGGTCGAACACGGTGCTCGTGCAGCACGCGCAGGTCCGGCCGGACTCGCGCCCGCGCTGTCGTCGTACCGCGAGGAGCAGCAGGGTCACGACAACCACGAGGTACGCCGACAGGGCGATGCCACCGAGAGCGCTGACCGCGAACCCGACGGCTGTCAGGACGAGGACGAGGCTGAGCGCGAACAGCTTGATCATCCGACGTCCAGGGCGAGCAGGTCGTCCTCGGTCTCACGCCGCACGATGACCCGACTCGCGCCGTCCTTGACGGCGACGACGGGCGGCCGCGGGACGTGGTTGTAGTTCGACGCCATCGAGCGGTGGTAGGCGCCGCTGGCCGGCACGGCGACCAGGTCGCCGGGAGCGAGGTCGGCGGGCAGCGGCACGTCGTGGACGACGATGTCACCGCTCTCGCAGTGCTTGCCGCAGAGCGTCACGTTCTTGGGCTCCGCCGTGGAGGTGCGGCTGGCGAGCACGGCGGTGTAGCGGGCGTCGTAGAGCGCGGTGCGGATGTTGTCGCTCATGCCGCCGTCGACGCTGACGTAGGTGCGCAGGCCCGGGAGCTCCTTGACGGTGCCCACCTCGTAGACGGTGACGGTGGTCGGTCCGACGACGGCCCGGCCCGGCTCCACGACGACGCGGGGCACCGTGAGGTTGGCGTTGGCGCACTCCTTCTCGACGATGGCCCGGAGACCGGCAGCGTGGTCGGCCGTCGACATGGGGTCATCCGCTGCGGTGTAGGCGATCCCGTGCCCCCCGCCCAGGTCGAGCTCGGGCAGTTCGATGCCGTGCTCGTCACGAATAGCGGCGAGCAGCTCGACCATCCGGTGGGCGGCGAGGGAGAAGCCGTGGGTGTCGAAGATGTGGCTGCCGATGTGGCAGTGGATGCCGACCAGCTCGAGGCTCGGGAGCCCGACGACCCGGCGGCAGGCCTCAGCGGCCGCACCGGACGCCAGGGAGAACCCGAACTTCTGGTCCTCCTGGCCGGTCTGGACATATTCGTGGGTGTGCGCCTCGACGCCGGGGGTGACGCGGACGTAGACCCGCTGCCGGACGTCCCTGCGCTGCGCCACCGCGGCGAGCCGGACGATCTCCTCGAAGGAGTCGACGACGACGGTGCCGACACCGGCGTCGACGGCACGCTCGAGCTCGTTGACCGACTTGTTGTTCCCGTGGAACCAGAGCCGGGCCGGGTCGAAGCCGGCGGCGAGCGCGACCGCGAGCTCTCCCCCGGTGCAGACGTCGAGGCCGAGGCCCTCCTCCTGGACGACCTTGACGACGGCCTTCGACAGGAAGGCCTTGCCCGCGTAGGCGACGTCGGCGCCGTTCGGCCAGGCGTCGAAGGCCTGCCGCCAGGAGCGGCAACGGGCCCGCAGGTCGTCCTCGTCGAGGACGAGCAGCGGCGTGCCGTGCTCCGCGGCGAGGTCACGCACGTCGACACCGCCGAGCGTCAGCACCCCCTCGGCGGACCGGGCAGCGGTCGCCGGCCAGACGCCTGGGGCGAGGTCGGTCACATCCGCTCCGGGGCACTGACACCGAGCAGACCGAGGCCGTTCTCGAGGACGATTCGGGTGGCCTGCCAGAGCAGCAGCCGCGGACCGGCCGTCGGGAGGACCTCCTCGTCGCCCTTGGGCAGCACCTGGCAGTCGTCCCAGAAGCGCTGCGCCGACTTGGCGACCTGCTCCTCGAGGTAGCGCGCGACCCGGTGCGGTTCCCGCAGCTCGGCCGCCTGCGCCACGACGCGCGGGAACTCGGCGAGCCCGAGCAGCAGCTCGTTCTCCCGCGGGTGGGTCAGCAGCCCGAGGTCGCCCCCGGGCGCGATGCCGAGGTCGCGGGCGTTCCGCAGCACGGACGCGGCCCGGGTCGCGGCGTACTGCACGTAGAAGACCGGGTTGTCGCTCGACTTGCGAGCCCAGAGGTCGAGGTCGATGTCGATCTGGCTGTCGGCGCTGGACCGCACCAGGGCGTAGCGACCCGCGTCGACCCCCACGGCTTCCACCAGGTCCTCGAGGCTGATGACGGTCCCCGCCCGCGTGCTCATCCGCATCGGCTCGCCGTCGCGGACCAGGTTCACGAGCTGGCCGATGAGGATCTCCAGGTTGACGCCCGGCTCGTCCCCGAACGCTGCGCACATCGCCATCAGCCGGCCGACATAGCCGGAGTGGTCGGCGCCCAGCATGATCACGCAGCGGTCGAAGCCGCGCTCCCGCTTGTCCAGGTAGTACGCCAGGTCGCCTGAGATGTACGCGGGGTCGCCGTCGCTCTTGATGACGACCCGGTCCTTGTCGTCTCCGAGGTCGGTCGTGCGCAGCCAGACCGCGCCGTCCTTCTCATAGATCCGGCCGAGGTTCCTGAGCCGCTCGAGGGCCCGCTCGACCGCGCCGCTCTCGTGCAGCGAGTTCTCGTGGAAGTAGACGTCGAAGTCGACACCGAAGTCGTGGAGCGCCTGCTTGATCTCCGCGAACATCAGGTCCACGCCGTGCTGGCGGAAGACCTCCTGCGGATCCTCCGACGACAGCGCGTCGGGGTGCTCGGCGAGGACCCGCGCGGTGATCTCATGGATGTACTCGCCGCCGTAGCCGTCCTCGGGGGCCGGCTCCCCTTTGGCCGAGGCGAGCAGCGACCGGGCGAACCGGTCGATCTGGCTCCCGTGGTCGTTGAAGTAGTACTCCCGCGTGACCTTCGCGCCGCTGGCCTGCAACAGCCGCGCCAGCGCGTCGCCGACCGCCGCCCACCGCACCCCACCGATGTGGATCGGGCCCGTGGGGTTCGCGGAGACGAACTCGAGGTTGATGCTCTGCCCCGCCGCGTGGTCGTTGGTGCCGAAGGACGAGCCGGCGGCAATCACGGCCGGTACGACGGACGCGAGCGCGTCTCCTGCGAGCCGCACGTTCAGGAAGCCCGGGCCGGCGACCTCCACCGTGTCGATGCCGTCGGCCTTGCCGAGCTCGGCCGCGACGAGGGCGGCGACGTCCCTCGGGGGCTTGCCGGCGGCCTTCGCGAGAGCCAGCGCGACGTTGGTCGCGTAGTCGCCGTGCTCCTTGACCTTGGGGCGCTCGACGACCACCGTCTCCGGAACCGAGACGCTCAGCGAGCCGTTGTCCACACAGGCCCGGACAGCCTCGCGCACAGCGTCCTGAAGCTCGGCGGGAGTCACGCTGCGAGGCTACTAGGACGCTTCCACCTACTATCTCCCGCTGGACCTCCCGCTGAACCTCCCGCTGGAACCCTCACCTCGGACGGATGCTCTTCTCATGGCCAGTCGCAAGGACCCAGTAGCCCGGGCCCGTGGGCGCAAGCCCGCACCGGTCAAGAAGCCGTTCCCGTGGGGCTTCGCCGTCGGCAGCCTCGTGCTGGTGCTCTTCCTGGGCGGCATCCTCACCTACTCCGCGCTGAACGTGAGCCTCGGCGACAAGAACAGCCTGAAGCACGCGGAGAGCCTGGTCTCCGGCCTGCAGATCAACCACGGCCTGGACCGCAACCACGTCGACGGCAAGTTCATCGACTACCCGAACCAGGCGAACACGCCGCCCGACGGCGGCAACCACAACTCCGAGTGGGAGTCCTGCCAGGTCTACACGACCGAGATCGCCAACGAGCACGCCGTGCACTCCCTCGAGCACGGTGCCGTCTGGGTGACCTACGACCCCAACAAGGTCACGGGCGCGGACCTCACCACCCTGACGAACCTGGTGAAGGGCGATGCCTACCGCATCATGAGCCCCTACCCCGGGCTGAAGTCCGCGATCAGCCTGCAGGCGTGGGGCGAGCAGATCTTCGCCGACAAGGTGTCCGACGGGCGGATCAAGACGTTCCTCAACACCTTTACGCACGGCCCGCAGGCCCCGGAGCCCAGCGCGAACTGCACCGGCATCACCGACGACAAGACCAAGGGCGAGGCCGGCTTCAGCGGCCACGCCAGCGCCAGCGGCAAGCCCGCGGGCGCGGCCAACCCGGGTCAGACGCCGACGCCGGTCGCCACCGCCACGACCACCGTGGCCCCGAAGCCCAGCCCGACGAAGAAGTAGCTCAGGCCTCCGGGAGGCCGGCGAGGCGCCGCACCGTGGCGATCAGCTCGTCAGGGTCGAACGGCTTCGTCAGATAGGCGTCCACGCCGATCCGGCTGCCGCGCTGGAGGTCCGCCTCCTGCGCGCGCGCCGACAGCAGGACCACCTTGATGGCGGCCGTCTCCGGGTCGGCGCGGAGCTGGCTGGCGGCCTCCCAGCCGTCCAGCCTCGGCATCATGATGTCGAGCGTGATGACCACCGGGTCGACCTGCTTGACCTTGTCCAGGCAGTCCTGCCCGTCGACGGCGGTCGCGACCTCGAAGCCCTCCAGCTCAAGGTTGACCGTGATGAGCTGACGGATGACGTCGTCGTCGTCGACCACAAGGACGCGACCGAGGCTGCCTGGCACGTCAGCGAACCTACACAGCCGGCGCCCCTGATAGCCTCAACCGGTCCTTGAGCCCCCGTAGCTCAGGGGATAGAGCACTGCCCTCCGGAGGCAGGGGCGCAGGTTCGAATCCTGCCGGGGGCACCCTTGAACGTTCAACTAATTTGGCGGCGCGCGGGTTGACCCACATGTCATACGGTGTGAGCCAAGGCCCGGGAGCGCGGCCCCCAGCCGCGCTACGAGGTGCTAGCGACCTCCCCATCTGAGGTGGACGTGGACGAGGATGGAGTTGACTGCGGCGTGCTCGTCGTCAGTCTCGCCGATGGTTCGGCTTGAACGCGTCGGACCGCGACACACCGACTTTGACCTGGGAGGTGTACCTCTCCGAGTCGTTGCCGTCGATTCTTGCCGAGGTGGGCCTCGACGACGCCGAGACGGCCGCGATCGTCTCAGATGTCGAGCAACGTGGTCGCGATTACATCAGCGGCGGCCGCGCGTCACGGCGAGCGCTGCGCGTCCCGTTCTTCGATGACGTGGCGGAATTCCAACCCGACGAGGCACCCATCGGCTGTAAAGCCGACGTCGCCGTTGTCGTGCGGAACAGCCTCCTGGAGCACGCTCACGCGCGCAGTCTCGTCAGCGACGCGAAGCTTTTGGAGGTGACCTACCTTGCGACTGGGGCCCTCAACTCGTGGTCATCGGAGCATCTGAACCAGGACGAGAACGCGGCGCCGGTCGGCAACTTCGCGTCGGTCGCGAACTACCCGCGGGCGTACGCGGCGCTGCAGGCGCTCGCGCTGGCCGCTCAGAGCGGTGGCAGGCAGGCGTTCCATTCGCCGGACGGCCCGGTCCCCGAGCTGCCGGCACCGGGCGCTCACGAGACGTCAGGTGGAAAGGTGCGCCGATCCGCGCTGGCGGAGCTCGACGGGGTGCTCGTGGGCAAT